>JAUHWK010000539.1 GCA_030424555.1 bacterium
CCCCACCCGATCCACGTGTCGCGTCCGCTCGGGCCTGAGATCCCCAAGGTGCCCGCGCGCGGCGAGGTCGACCGCCCCCCGTTCGCGCTGCCCACCCATCCCGATCCGATCGACCTGCGCCTTCCCACCGCCGACGACCGCCTGCTGACCGTGCACCGCGCCCTGGCCTCCGTGCGCGGCCTCGCCACCGGCACCGGCCAGACGGGCGTCCCCGACGCCGCACGCACCCTCGCGGAGGGCGGCGACTGCGACGACCTGAGCACCCTCCTCGTCGCCGGACTCGCCCACGAGGGCATCCCCGCCGAGGTCGTCCACGGCTGGCTCCTCGATGACGGCTGGTGGGTCCGCCACGCCTGGGTCCGCGTCCCCATGGCGCCGCCCACGCCTTGGCTCGACGTCGATCCCGCCCTGGGCCAGCTCCCCGCAGACGCCGCCCGCCTCGCCGACGACGTGCTCCCCCCTGGCACCTCCCCGCGCGACCTCGTCCGACTCATCCTCCGGTAGGCCGCCGCCTACCCACTCGCGGCCCGACCCTCGGGGTGTTCCGTCCTCGCTACGGGCAGGCCGCGCAGGTGAGGGCCACCGCCTCGGTGTGGCTCTGCCCTGCGGTGAGCGTGACGCCGACAGGGGGGCTGCTCCACGCGCCCGCATCCGACGTGCCCGCGACCGTGATGGACACGGCCCCAGGGGCTGCGGAGAAGAAGAAGCCGTCGTCGTGGCAGGCGTACGCCTCCTCCCGCACGCTCGTCCCGTCGTCGACCGTGAGCAGGAGCGTGTCGATCCCCGCATCGTCGCAGGAGGCCGCCCCCGTGAATGACGGCTCGACGTAGACCGAACCCCGTCCCACGCAGTCGGTGTCGTAGGGATCGGCGAGGCCGTCGCAGTCGTCGTCGAAGCCATCGTGGCAGTACGCCTCGACGCCCGGCGCGACCGCCTGCTCGTCCACCGATCCGTCGCCATCGTCGTCGAGGCCGTTGCCGCAGACCTCCTCCCCCCAGCCGCCGCTCCCGATGCAGAAGTGGGGCTCGCAGTCCGGGCCGGTGCACGGGGGAAACAGCGCATCGCAGCGGACCACGTCGAGCGTCACCTCCACGCACCCGAGGACCCGCCCCGTCTGCCCGTGCTCCAGGCGCACGGACAGCACGTTCGTTCCGAACAGCATCGACCCATCGCCATGGAGCATGAACGCATCGTCGACGTTGTACGTCCCGCTCGCCTTGGGCCCGCCACACGACCAGGCGGGGGTGGCGCCCGCTTGCACCACGCACCCCGCCGGCATGCCCGCGATCACGTCCTCGTAGGTGCAGCTCCCCAGGTACGGGCCGAGGCAGGGGAGCTTTCGCCCGTCGACCCAGTGCTCCACGACCACGGTGTAGTCCGGCGGCACGGCGAGGTGTTCGTGGAGCTCCGCCCGGGTCCGGACCCGAACCGCCTCACCAAAGGGGATCGGAGCGCTCCCCGTGCCCAGGGTGAGCGTGGTGAGGAAGTTGGCGTAGGGCCCGGTCGAGCACTCCTTGAAGGACACGGCGTCGGCGCGGCTTGGGACCGCCAGGGCGAGCAGCACCCCAAGGCTCCAGGCCACCGTGCGTGCTGGGGGGGACCACGGCCTCATGGCACGACCTCCACCGCGCCGAGGTCACACGACGCCCCTTGCGGACGGGCCACCCCACGCTGATCGACCGGCGGACAGGCGCTGCCCCCCGCGTCGATCGCAGGACTGGCCGACGCAGGCACCCTCGACAGCGTGCCGTCTCCGTGGTCCTGCAGCGGCCCGAGCAGCGGGTCCACGTCCAGCACGGTCCCTGCATCGCACAGGGCCTCCTCCGGACACCCCCCCTCCACGATGCTGTCGACGACGTGCAGAACCGCCTGGTGGTTGTGGATCGACGGGCGTCCGCTGGAACCGTCTCCCCACACGATGGCCTGGCCGAGATGGGGCCGGGTGTGGGCGAGGACGCCTGCATTGAACATCGCGCCACCGCCAAGGGTCGCCGTGTTGCCGCTCAGGGTGACGTGGGTGAGCGACGGGCTGCACGTGCCGGCCGCACGGCTCAGGTTGAACAGGGCGCCGCCGATCTCCGCGGCGTTGTCGCTCAGGGTGACGTTCACCAGCTCGGGACGGGACACCCCCGACAGGCCGAGGCTCGCGATCGCGCCGCCCTCGTCGGCTTCGTTGCCGGTCAGGCTCACGCCGGAGAGCACCGGACTGCTCTCCCCGCGGTTGCCGAGGTTCACAAGCGCCCCTCCCAACAGGTCCGCCTCGTTGTCCTCAAAGCGCACCTGATGGAACGTCGGGCTGCTCTCGCCCCCACGCCCGTCATCGAACACCGCGCCCCCCGCCTGGCCCGCACCGTTGTGGACGAAGGCTCCCCGAGAGAACCGAGGACTGCTCTCGCCGTCGAGGGCTCGCAGGTAGACCGCCCCGCCGGTGTAGGCGGCCGCGTTGGCCTGAAAGGTCACGTTGGCGACCGTCGGACTGCACGTCCCGCCCTCGCCGTCACAGTACAGCCCACCGCCCCGTCCGTCCGTCGACCAAGGATCGACGCGGTCCGCATCGCCGCCCGTGATCGTGATCCCGTCCAGCCGCGTCGAGGACGTGATCGCGTCGACCGTCCCGTCGATCCACACCACATGCAGGCTGTTGCGCCCGAGGATGGACGCGCGGGTGGCCGTCGCGCCCACGAGGTCCACCAGGTCGTTGCGATCGATGTCGCCGGACAGGACGGTCGGATGCGCCTGCGGATCGCGGTCCCCTCGCACCGTCTCGGTCCCAGAGAAGCCACCGTACACCGCCACCGT
>JAUHWK010000540.1 GCA_030424555.1 bacterium
GGGATGGTGGGGGTCTGGCCGTCGGCGAGATCGAACCCATCCGGGCGGTTGCGGAGCAGGCCGCGCGCGATCCAGTCGCCGAGCAGCTGGACCGCGAACAGGGGGTTGCCATCGGCCCGGGTGGACAGGGCGTCGACCAGCTCGTCGCGAAGCGGGAGCAGGAGGCGCACCAAGCGCCGCAGCTCTGCCGTGGTGAGGGCGGGCATGGTGAGGGTGGTGAGGGGGGAGCGCTCGGCGAGCCGGTCCAGGATCTCGCGTGTGGAGGGAGACTCTGCGAGGGCCTCGGCCTGGGCGGTCATCACGACCAGCACCGGGAGCTCCGGGGCGCGCTCCAGGACGTCGGCTGCCAGGTCCAGGGAGGACGGCCCCCAGGGGACGTCGTCGAGCCACAGCACCACCGGACGCTCGGAGGCCGCCGCCTGAAGCACCCGCGTGAGCAGCGTGTGGCGCTCGGTGGAGGTGGAGAAGGGCGAGGGCAGTCCCGCCTCGGGGAACAACCACGCGGCGAGGGCGCGGGCGTCGTCGGGATCGTCATGGCCGCGCGCGCCGAGCCAGGTGCGGATCCGCTTCTCTGCGCGGCTGCGGGACAAGCCCGACAGCTGCATGCTGCGGATCAACATGCCCCGCAGACCGTGGGCGGCGGCACCCCCCGCCTCGTGGCGGGCGATCCACACGGTGGCCGCACCCAGCTCGTCGGCCCGCTCTGCGAACCATCGGGCCAACGCGGACTTGCCCACGCCAGCCGGCCCCGCCAGCACCACGCCCTGGGGACATCGCGTGGCCGAGACCTGCCGCAGGGCGTGCCACAGGATCGAGCGCTCGTGGTGCCGCCCGACCAGCGGCACCTGGCGCAGCCCGAACAGGGCCAAGCCTGCCCCGACCAGCTGAGGCGACGGCTCGGGTGTGGACCGCAGGCGCCAGTCCTCGGGAATGGGGGGAGGGGACGGCTCGATCGGCGGCATGGCGGGGGCGTCGTCGGGCTCGCCCGGGGCGGCCATCAGATCGGTGAGGGTGGACCCGCCGCCGGTGGCGCCGGTGGGCGATCCCGTCCCCGACAGCATCTCGGCGAGGGTGTCGCCCTCGATCACGGGAGGACGGAACGCGCTGGACGGGGCGGACGCCCAGCCGGCACCCTCCAGGCGATCCAGGGCCCAGCGGGCATCGGCGGCCCGTTGAAAGCGCGCCGTGACCGGCTTCTCCAGCATGCGACGCACCCAGGCCTCGAACCCATCGGGCACGCGCGTGCGGGGCACGAACGGCGGGGGCGTCTCGTACAGGTGGCGGTGGGTGAGGTGGGCGGGCTCGCCGTGTCCGAACGGCGGGGCACCGGTGACGAGCTCCCACGCCACGCCGCCCAAGGCGTACAGATCGGTCCAGGGACCGATGTCGCGCCAGGCCGCGCGGATCTGCTCGGGCGCCATGTAGCGGGGGGTTCCGGCGACGCGGCGACGGAACCGGTCCTCGCCGGCGGCTGCGATCCCGAAGTCGGCGATCTTGAGGCCGGGACGGAGATCGGCGGGCCCGGCGAGCAGCACGTTGGACGGCTTGAGATCGCGGTGGATCACCCCGTGGGCGTGTGCATGGGCGAGGGCTTCGAGCAGGGCATCGAGCGTGGCGCGGATCTCGCGCCAGGTGAACGCCCGGGCCACGCCACTCAGCGTGCCCGCGGTGGCGAGCTCCATCGCCATCCAGGGGCGCCCCGCCTCCAGCACGCCATCGCTGGCTTCCGCCACCTCGGGGGTGACGACCCCGTGGTCGAACAGGGTGAGGATGCTGGGGTGCGACAGGGACGCGACGGCCTCGAGCTCGGTGCGCAGGGCATCGAGCGCGGGGGCCTTGTCGGTGCGATCGAGCACCTTGAGGGCGACCGGGACGTCGGTGGGGGCGTGCACACCCCGCCACACCGTCGCCATGCCACCATGGCCGACGGGGGTGTGGGCGACGAACGAACCCAGTCGCAACGCGGTCATCCACCCTCCCGGTGCGCCGCGATCCTACCCGACCACGCCGTCCCCGGGCACCTCGCCCGTGCGCGGGGACGGTGTGGGGGGTTGACTACAGGCCTTCCAGGACCGCGGCAGCGCCCAGCCCGCCGGCGGCGCAGATGCCGATCAGCGCGGTGGTGCCCTTGCCGCGGGCATGCAGCTCGTTGGACATCGTGGTGACCATCCGGGCGCCGGTGGCAGCGAACGGGTGTCCGATCGCGACCGACCCCCCGAGGACGTTGATCTCGGACGGGTCGAGCACCCCGACCGCCTCGCCCTTGCCGAGCCGCTCCTGGGCCCACGCGTCCGATCCCAGGGCCTTGAGCACGCACAGAACCTGGGCGGCGAACGCCTCGTGGATGTCGACCACGTCGATGTCGGACAGGGCCAGGCCGGCCTTGTCGAGCGCCTTGGGCATGGAGATCGCGGGACCGATCAGCAGCTGGTCGGACGGGTCGACGCCGACGTAGGACCAGGACCGGAAGAAGGCCTTGGGGGTGAATCCGAGCTCCTTGGCCTTGTCCTCGCTCATCAGCAGCACGCAGGCCGCCCCATCCGTGAGGGCGGAGCTGTTGCCGGCGGTGAGGGTGCCGTCCTTGGCGAACGCGGCGCGGAGGGAGGCGAGCTTGTCGACGCTCGTGTTGCCGCGGATGAGCGTGTCGGCGCTCACCCGGGCGCCCTTGGGGGTCTCGATGGTGGCGATCTCGCTGTCGAACCGGCCGCTGGCGACCGCCTCGGCGGCGCGCTGGTGGGACTGGTAGGCGAAGGCGTCCTGGTCTTCCCGGGAGATGCCGTTGCG
>JAUHWK010000541.1 GCA_030424555.1 bacterium
CGGCAGCGTCTCGTCGTGGTAGCTGCGCGCGGTCTCGGGATCGAGCGAGAGGTTGAACTGGTCCTCCCAGCGGAACTCGAAGCGCGCCTTCGACAGCGCGTCGTCGCGCTTCTGCGCTTCCTTGTTCCCGCGCGCCAGGTTCGCGGCGTGCGCGGCGATCGCGCGTGCGGCACTGCGATCGATCTTGCCAGCAGCGGTGCGAGGGATGGTATCCACCGGGAGGACGATGCGCGGGCGGGCATGGCGCGGCAGGTGCCCGCATGAACGCGTCGGCGCCGGCCTACGAGGACGCCGGGGCCTGGCGCACCCCACGTCCCCTCGAGGCCGAGGTCGTCGTGGTGGGATCAGGCCCCGCAGGGAGTGCGGTCGCGCGGGTGCTCGCCGAGGCGGGCCTCCGGGTGGTGATCGTCGAGGAGGGCGGCCCCCTGCACACCCGGCCCGCGCCGCCCGATGCCTGGACCGCGATGGCGTCCGGGTACCGATCGATGGGTGCCCAGCTCTGCCGAGGTCCGGCGCCGATGCCCGTGGTGCAGGGGCGCTGTGTGGGCGGCGGCAGCGTGATCAACGGCGCGATCCACTGGCGCCTCCCGAAGGACGTGTGGGACGGATGGATCGCCGACGATCCCACGCTGCGCACCGCCTGGGACTGGGACGCGCTGGAGGCGGAGACCGATCGGGTGTTTGCACGCCTCAGCGTGGCGCCCACCCCCCTGACCCTCCAGGGACGCAACAGCCTGCTCCTGCGGGACGGGGCCGAGGCACTGGGAATCGAGCACCGACCCATCGCGCGCAACACCGTGGGCTGCCGCGGCACCGGACGCTGCCTCCAAGGTTGTCCCCACCAGGCCAAGCGACACATGCCCGCCACCCTGCTGCTCGACGCCCAGCGCCACGGCGCGCGCGTGGTCCACGGCCTCGTCGCCGAGCGCGTCGTCCACGACCACACCCGGGCCGTGGGGGTCGCCGCCCGAACCGTCCGAGGGGTGCCCGTGCAGGTCCGGGCCCGCCGTGCGGTGGTGCTCGCCGCCAGCGCCGTCCAGACCCCCGCCATCCTCGTCGCGTCGCGCCTCGGGGGCCCCCACGTCGGCCGCCACTTCCGGTCCCACCCCGGCGCCAGCGTCCTCGGGCGGTTCCCCCGTCCCGTGCGGGCGTGGGAGGGTGCGACCCAGGGGTGGGAAGCCATCGGCCTGCGCCACCGGGGCATCAAGCTCGAGGCGCTGGGGATGGATCGCGGGGTGCTGCTGGGACGCCTGCCCGGCTTGGGACGGACCTGGGCGCGTGAGGCCGGACGCCTCGACCACTACGCGAGCTGGGGTGTGGCGCTGCGGGCCCAGAGCGAGGGACGGGTCACGCGGACGCTGGGACGGCCCGTCGTCCACTACGCGCTGTCCACCGCCGACCTCCACACCCTCGCCGAAGGCATCGCGCACGCCGGCCGGATGATGTTCGCCGCCGGGGCCGAGGCCGTCCGCCCCGGGGTCCTCGGCCTGCCCGACGAGGTGACCCATCCGCGTGCCCTCGACCGGCTGCTGGACGATCCCCCGCGGGATCCCCGCGCCTACACCGCCGTCATGACGCACCTGTTCGGCACCTGCCGAGCCCACAGCGACCCACACCGCGGCGTGGTGCGGCCCGACCTGCGTCATCATACGGTCGATCGGCTGTTCGTCGCCGACAGCAGCGTGTTCCCCTCCAACACCGGGGTCAATCCCCAGGGGAGCATCCTCGCCCTCGCCACCCACGCCGCCCGCGGCTGGGTCTCGTCGGGCGGGGCCTTCGTCACCCCGGAGCGTCCATGAACGACCCCATGATCCGCCGCACCATCGTCACCGCGCTGGTCGCCGTGCCGGTCGGCTACGCGCTCGGCGCCGCCTGGGTCCTGTACACCCGCGAGCCCATTCGAGAGACGGTCGAGGTGGTCAAGACACCCTCCGAGGAGGCGCTGCTCGCCCTGTGCGAGGAGATCGTCCCCGAGGGCACCCACGAGCGTCTCCAGCGGGCCGTCGCCAAGATCGGGCAGCTCGAGGGCCAGCTGGTCGAGAAGGAACGAGAGCTGTCCGCGCTCGAGACCGCCCGTGCCGACAACGACCAGGCCCGTGCCGCCCTCGCCAAGCAGCGAAGCATGCTCCAGGCGGAGGTTCGGGCGCTGCGCAAGGCGCTGGAGGTGGTCGCCGTTGAGCGCGACGAGCTGCTGGTCGAGCTCAAGGAGACCGTCGAGGCCCTCGATGCCCAGGTGGTCGAGACCGAGCGCCAGCGCACCGAGAAGGAGAAGTGGCGTCGGGTGTCCACCGACGAGGCCTGGAGCCGCTTCCTCGCCGAGGCCAAGGTGGCGCTGTGCGACCGGGGCACCCGCAAGCGCCAGGACCGCTGCGAGCAGCACGTCGACGACATCCTGATCGCCAAGGTCAAGGCACCGTTCCAGGAGTGCCTGCTCACCAACCAGGCCGTCCCCACGCTCGGGCAGCTCTCCCGCCCCGAGGACACCCTCCCCCCACGCGCGATCCGCATCCCCGACGACCGCAGCGTCCCGGGCAAGGGCCACTACGTCGTGCTGTGCGACCCCGCGCTCCCCGAGTCCGCCTTGGCCGGAAAGGCCAGCCTCGCCGGCGACGACGATCCCTTCGCCCTGCCCTCCGATCCCGAGGCCGCCAAGGACGGGCTGGACTGGACGGCGCCCGACGCGGTCCGCGACGCGCCCGTCGCCACCGAGGAGGAGGCCCCCCCGAGCGACGACGGCGAGGATCTCAGCCTGGACGAGGCCCTCGACCGTGCCCTGCAGGA
>JAUHWK010000060.1 GCA_030424555.1 bacterium
CCCCAAGGTGCCGCCACCCACTGCGACCAGGCCGTCTACGACCTCACTGATGGTCCCGTCGCCTCCCAGGGCCGCCACCTCGGTGAACCCGTCATCCAGCGCCTCCTGCGCCAGACGCCGCCCCGCTCCCGGCGCGTCCGTCCAGCGGATCGGGGCGTCGAGGATCTCCCGCGCGAGCTGCTCCAGGGCGTGCTTGCGGGCCCCGGTGGCGCCGCCGCCCGACCAGGGGTTGGCGATGATCACCCAGCCCATTCGGCCTCCTCGGCGTCCCACGCCAGCAAGCGATCCACCACGTCCTCCACGTCCCGACCGTGCGCTCGAAGGTGGGCAGCGCACCCCACATCCGCCACGGGCGCCTCGACCGGGTACTGGGCGGCCATGCGGGCGGCATCGTCGGGGTGCACCGCCGCGAGCGGGCCGTGTCCCCCACAGCAGGCCCCCCCGGCCGCGCAAGACGGCGCCCATGCCGGCTCGTCCAGCTGCTCAGCCAGCACGCGAACCGGCACGCCCGCCGCCGCCAACGCCGAGGCCGAGGCCCGATCGGGGACGACCACCGTGCGGCCCGCGGCCACCGATGCCAGCGCCTGCGACACGCGACCCCAAGACGGCGTCCCACGAGACGTCCAGGGCACCCCACCCGGGATCCGCCAGCGGCCCACGGGTTCCCCGACCCTGCGCGCGAGCGCCTCGGCCCAGGATCGATCGTCGGTCTCCAGCGCGACGAGCTGTGCACTCCCCTCGATCGCGGGAACCGGTCCCCAGGCCTCGACCAGCCCGAACGCGCTCCACGCGGACGCGAGGGCGTCCGGGAGCGGCACATGAAGGTGGCACGCCTCCATGCAGCGGCCGCAGTCGACACACAGGGCCGCTGCCTGCGTGGCCAGCGCCGTGTCGATCACGCCGTCGCGATGCCGCCGCAACACCGTCGCCAGGGTTGCGGGCACCGCGGCTTCCCGCGCCGTCCCCTCCGCCACCGGACAGGCATGGCGGCACAGTCGCGGGCACACCGAGCACGTGTCGATCGCCTCAGGCATCCGACCCCTCCCCTGCCCGCCAGACGTGCTGCTCGGTCGCCCCGACCGCGTCGGGGTCCGAGGCGTCGCACGGGACCATCGGGCCCGCGAACCGAGGGAGGATCCGCCATGGAACGACCCGCGCAGGCACCCCAAGCCGTGCTGCTGCCAGGGCGCCGAACGCGGCAGCGGCGGGTCCTCTGAACCCGAGGAGGAGCTCGCCCTCCACGACCCCCATCGCCCCCGGCCGGAGCCCCGAGCGCAGCAGATCCCGCACGGCAGCCCAGGGCGTTGGCACGGCGAACGCCGCCATCCACACGGCCCCCTCCCGCACCACGCCCACCGTCGCCTCCGCGTCCTCCCCGTCGGCCCACACGGCCCGCCGCAGGTCGGGACCCACCGCCTCGCGGGGGCCGCGACCCAACACGACCTCGGCCCCGCGGTACCGGGCCCGCACGCCGATCCACCCGGTCTCCCAGGCGTTGCGGGCCGCACGGGAGGGCCCAGGGAGTCGGTCCCACGCCCAGCGAATCGACGGCACAGCACGCCACGGCACATCGCCGGGGCGGACGCGCGCGAGGCCATCGTCCCACGGGGATCGCGGCAACGGCGGGACGGCGACCTCCGCGGATCCGCCGTCCTCGGGCTCCGGGTCGAACAGCACGCCCGGGTTGAGCAGCCCCTGGGGGTCGAAGCGGGCCGCGTGGTCTCGCCACGCACCGACGGCCGCCCCCACCGACGCGGTCGCCGCCGACCGCTTGAGCACGCCGATCCCGTGGTGGTGGCTCACGGACGCGCCATGTCGCAGCACCGTGGCCTGGGCAGCCTTCCACGCCGCGTCGTACCGGTCGACCGTCCCCTTTCCCGCGAACGAGAAGTAGATGGTCCCGCCTTCGGGGTAGCCGTGGCTGAAGTGCGCCATCACCAGGGCGTGCGCTCCCACGGCGTCCCGGACGTCCTGCCACAGCGCTGGGATGGCCGACCACGGCGCGGCGACCTCCATCGTGTCGACGAACCCTCCGCGGAGCACGATCGGCATCAGCTTGTACGAGACCGCATGGCGGGACGCGAACCACCGCTCTCCGGGCCCGGGCCCCAGATCGGTCCCACGGGCCGCCAGGATCGGTCGGGCCGCCGCCGACGCCTCGCGGACCACGTCGCGGGGCCCTTCCCACCCCACGATCAGCAGACAGCCGCTCGCGCCGAGGTCTGCGACGCCCCGAAGCAGGCGGGGCAACGCCAGCGGCAGCGCCAGCTCATGCCGGACGAGGTCGGGACGGCGCGCCTCCACCCCGGCGAGGGTCTGCGCGAGCCACCCGCGGTGCCCCCCAGGGTCCGACGTCGCCTTCTTGGGCTTGGTCTTGCCGCCGATCCAGGTGTCCACCGGGTCGTACAGGCGCAGGACCACCGGCCACAGCTCCCCCTGCATGATCTGCCGCATCGCCTCGATGGCCGACGGCACGTCCGGGAACCGCCACCCTCGGAGCACGCGCGCCTCCGGCAGCGGACGGACCCGGAGCCGAGCCCGGGTGATCACCCCGAGCGTCCCTTCGCTTCCGATCAACGCGTCCCAGGCCGCCTCACCCAGCGGCTCGCCGCCCGATCGCGCGCCGGGCACGCCCGCGTAGAACCGCCCGAAGCCGGGCGCGACCCCATCGACGCCCACCACGATGTCCTCGGCCACCCCGTACGCGCTCGAGAACTGGCCCGCCCCACGCGCGGCCAGCCAGCCCCCCACGGTGCTGCACCCCAGGCTGCTCGGCGAGTGCCCCATCGCCCACCCAGCCGCCGCCAGGGCGTCCTCCAGCCGCTGCCCGTTCACGCCGGCGCCCACCTCGACGGTCCACGTCTCGGCGTCGACCGTCCCGATCTCGTCGAACCGCTTGAGATCGAGCGTCCAGGCGCCGTCCCGTCCCCGGGCAGCCCCGCACACGCCGCTCCCGGCCCCCCAAGGGACGAGGACCTTGCCGTGGGCCGCGGCGGCCGCGAACACAGCCGCCACCTCCTCGTCGGTCTCAGGCCACCACACGGCCTCGGGCACCGGCAGCGGATCGTGGTCTCGAACGGCCAGCGTGTCGCGCGGCCACAGGTCGCGCGACACCGCCATCCGGTCGAGCAAGCCGTGGCTGTGGGCCACGGTCAGCGGCAGGTCGGGCGTCGGGTGCATGGCGTGGTCCTACCGCACGGGACCGGTCGCTGGAACCCCTTGTTCGAAGGACCCCCAACGAGGAACGCCCGGCCCCCTCCACAGGGGCCGGGCGTCGCGGGCGAAGGCCGATGCCTGCAACCCTTGCGTCTTGTCTCCGCCGCCTTGGAAGCACTTTCCGTGCCAATCGATGCCTCACGGTCCAACGTCCCATTTCACGGACACACCCTCCCCGACCACGACATCCGTGTCACGGTCGGTCCTCAAGCGACGGAAGATCGCCGCGCCCTGGCTCGATCGAGATCCGGCGTTGGCCCGTGTCCCGCCGTGCAAGACCGGCGTGCGCCACCCCCTGGCCAGACCCCACGATGCCCTCCACCAGGGGGTCGGGCCCGAACCGCGACATCTGTGTCACGGTCCGGGCCCCAGGCGATCACGCCTCGGCGGTGCCGTCGTCCGACGCGGGGCTCTCCCCCCGCAGGGCGCCCACGATCCGCGCCAGCAGCTCGGGCTCCTCGGTGAGCCGGTCGCGCACCTTCTCCTTGCCCTGGCCGAGCCGCTCCTCGCCGAACGCGTACCAGGAGCCGGACTTGGTGATCACGCCCGCGGCCTCGGCGCGGTCCAGCACCTCGCCGGCGCGGCTGATCCCCACTCCGTACAGGATGTCGACCTCCGCCGTGCGGAACGGCGGCGCGAGCTTGTTCTTGATCGTCTTGAGCCGCGTCCGGGCGCCGATCTGCTCCGTGCCGTCCTTGATGGACCCGATGCGGCGGATCTCGACGCGGACGGAGGCGTAGAACTTGAGCGCGTTGCCACCGGGCGTGACCTCGCCGTTTCCGAACACCACCCCGATCTTTTGCCGGACCTGGTTGAGGAACACGACGATGGCGCCGGTGCGGCTCGTGATCGCGGTGAGCTTGCGCAGGGCCTGGCTCATCAGGCGCGCCTGGAGGCCCATGTGGGGGTCGCCCATCTGGCCCTCGAGCTCGGCCTGCGGCACGAGCGCCGCCACGCTGTCGACCACGACGAGGTCGACCGCCCCGGAGCGCACGAGGGCCTCGGTGACCTCCAGCGCCTGCTCCCCGGAGTCGGGCTGGCTGACGAGCAGGGCGTCGGTGTCGACCCCCAGCGCGTCGGCGTAGGTGACGTCGAGCGCGTGCTCGGCGTCGACGAAGGCCGCCGTGCCACCGCGCGCCTGGACCTCCGCCACCGCGTGCAGCGCCAGCGTCGTCTTGCCGCTCGACTCGGGCCCGTAGATCTCGACGACCCGCCCCTTGGGCCAGCCACCGATCCCCAGCAGGTCGTCCAGCGTGAACGAGCCCGTGGGGATGGTCGCGACCTCGCTCGCGGGCCGCTCCCCGAGCCGCATCACCACGCCGCGGCCGTAGCGCTTGTCCAACCCCTGCAGGGTCGACGCCAACGCCACCCCACGCTCCTCTGCCTCGATGATCGCCGTCATGGCTTTCTCCTGTCTGTCTGTCGGTGGACGATCCCGGTCCACGGCGGGGCGGACCGGAAGCGCACGCGACCACCGCACGCACCTCCGTCCCGCAAGAACTGAGTCCATCCCTTCTGCGTGGCGCAGCCGCCCCGGAGACGGGCGCGAAGCCCGGCCCCTTCCGACACACCCTCGGGGAGCGAGGCGGCCGGCACGTCGCCGAACCGGGCGCGCCCCTCGTGCCGCCACTCGACGATCGCCCACCGCCCCTCGATTCGGTCGACGACACCGACGACCACGAGGATCCCGGCGAACCAGATGCTCATGCGGCCCACGACGCCTCCAGGCCCACCGCGGGTCGCAGGGTCAGCGCCTCCGCGACCGCCGCCTCGTCCACCAGGTCTTGCCCCGCGAGATCGGCGATCGTGCGGGCCACCCGGACGACGCGTGCCGCCCCCCGACCCGACATGCCCAGCCGACGCATCGCATCGTGCAGCATGGCCTGCGCCGGGTCGGTCATCGGCGACACGGCCGCGAGCGGTCCGGGATCGAGCTGGGCATTGGGACCTGCCTGGCCCCGCGCACGCTGCCGATCCCGCGCCGCGACCACCCTGGATCGGACGTCGGCCGACGACTCGCCCGGCGCACCCGACAGCAACACGTCGGGCGGCACCGGCTGGAGGTCGACGTGCAGGTCGACCCGGTCGATCAACGGACCCGACAGGCGCCGGAGGTACCGATGCACCTCACCGTCGGTACACCGACACGGCAAGGGGCTCCCCCGCATCCCACACGGGCAAGGGTTCGCAGCCATCACCAGCGTGATCGCCGCCGGGTAGCGCACCGCCCCCTCTGCGCGGACCAGGCGAACCTCCCGGTCTTCGAGGGGCGCTCGGAGGGTCTCGAGGACCGACCGGGTGAACTCCGGCGCCTCGTCCAGAAACAGCACCCCGTGGTGCGCCAGCCCGATCTCCCCAGGCCGCAGGGTGCGATCCCCAATCAGGCCAGCCACCGTCACCGAGTGGTGCGGGGCCCGAAACGGACGGCTCCCGACCAGTCCCCCAGCGGGTGCGAGGCCGGCGGCGTCGTGGACCCGGGTGACCTCGAGGGCGTCCTCGAACCGCAGCGGCGGCAGAATGGTGGGGAGCCGCCGTGCGAGCATGCTCTTGCCACACCCCGGTGGGCCGAGGAGCATCAGGTGGTGGGCGCCCGCGGCCGCGATCTCCAGGGCCCGACGGGCCATCGGCTGCCCCTTGACCTCCGACAGATCGACCGGGCTCGGATCGGGCACCGGCGCCGGCACCGGCGGGCGCGCGAGATCCCGGTTGCCCTGAAGATGATCGACGACCGCCGCCAACGACGGGGCAGCGAGGACACGGGCGTCGGGAACCAGGCCGGCCTGTTGGGCGGACGCATCGGGAAGGATGAGCGTCTTGCCGAGCGACCGCGCGAGGGTCGCCAGCGCCACCCCGCCGCGCACCGGCCGAAGCCGTCCATCCAGCGACAGCTCGCCCACCGCGAGGATGCCTTCCAGCGCCTCTGCCGACACCACGCCGTCCGCCGCCAGGATCCCGAGCGCCATCGGCAGGTCGAACGCCGCGCCATCCTTGCGCTCCCCGGCCGGCGCCAGGTTGATCACCACCCGCTTGCGGGGGAAGGTCAGCTCGGACGCCACCATCGCAGAACGCACCCGCTCTGAGGCCTCCCGGACCGCCGTGGCCGCCATGCCGACGATGCACACGCCAGGCAGGCGGCGCAGCAGGTCGACCTCGACCTCGATCGGCACGGCATCGACCCCTCGCAGGGTGGCTCCGGTGATGTGGGCGGCCATGGCAACTCCCGACGGACGGCCGTCCAGGAGCCACCGCCGTGCCATCCGAGACCACGCGATTTCCTGCGTTCGCCCGTCGACTGAAGATCCACAGCCGACGAACGTCCGACAGGCACCCTCCCCGGCCACCGGCTGACAACGCTGGGAACACCGCCATCCCGTCGGGTGTCGACACCTGTCCGACGCTTCGACACGCCCTGACGCCCCCCCCGCGGTGGATTACGCACCGCGCCGACATCGATTGATCGCCCCTTGGAGGCCCGCATGGTCCGCACCGTCCTCGCCGCAGCCCTCACCCTGGTCTCCGCCACCGCGTTCGCCCAGGACACCCGCACGGTCTGCGTGTACGACCCCATGGGCACCAACGGGCCCGCGTACGCCAACGCGCAGGCGATGGCGGTCGAGGCGGCCGGGCAGGGCGTCAAGATCACCCTGCGCGCCGACGTCGAGGAGAAGACCGCGGCCGAGGACCTCGTGGCCGGCAAGTGCGACGCCGCCTTGCTCACCGGGGTGATGACCCGTCGGTTCGGCCTCGCCACCTCCACCCTCGAGGCCATCGGCGCCCTTCCCGAGTACGCCTGGCTCAAGTCCACCCTCGGGTACCTGGCCAACCCCAAGCTCGCATCCAAGATGGTCGCCGGGGACTACGAGACGGCCGGGTTCTACCCGGGCGGCGCGATCTACCTGTTCACCCAGAACAAGGCGTGGCGTCACACCAAGGACCTCGCCGGCAAGACCATCGAGATCATCGGGGACGACGCCGCCGCCACCACCATGGCGCGCGAGGTCGGCATGTCCACGAAGACGGCTTCCACCGCCACGTTCGGCCCGATGTACAACTCCAACAGCGTCGACGCAGCGTACGCGCCCCCCACCGCGTACGAGCCCCTGGAGCTGTACCGCGGCATCGGCGACGACGGCGGCATCATCGACTTCCCGCTGTCGCAGCTCACCCTGCAGGTCGTCATCCGTCGCGATCGCTTCCCCGAGGGCTTCGGCCAGTGGGCGCGCACCTACAGCTACCAGCAGTTCGACAAGGTGATGCGCCAGGTCGAGGAAGCCGAGACCAAGATCGCCAAGCACAAGCTGGAGATCCCCGCCGCCGACAAGCCCGGGTACGAGGACAAGTTCCTCCAGGTCCGCCTGACCCTGCGTGAGCGCGGTGTGTACGACGCCACCCTGCTCAAGCTCATGCGGCGTGTGCGATGCGCCGCGGACGGCACCCGGGCCGAGTGCGCCGACCCCAAGGAGTGAGGCCCTGCGGGGCGTCAACGTCGGGTCAAGAGGCCCCGGAAGCGCCCAGCGAAACAGGTTGCACGGTGTAGGGTCCGCCGACGCGCCCCCCGCACCCGGACGGTCCCATGCGCCCCTCCACGTTCGTCGGCGGCGGCCTCGTCGCCGCTTCCCTCCTGTCCGCCCTCGGCTGTCACGGTACCGTCGGTGGCGTGCTCGCCAACTCGACCAACACGCTGGTCCTCCCTGCCGTCATGCAGACCGGCGATGTGGGCATCGGCTGCGCGACCGGCGAGGGCCTCGGCGCGATGATCGCCGCGTACGCCCCGTACTCCAAGAAGGCCGAGCGGGCGTCGATCGTCTCCACCCTGTCCGCCGGCATGTGTCTGGAGGACGACGTGTGGGAGGCGGAGCTGCTGAGCAGCCGTGCCCTGCGCGTCGGAGACGTCGAGGCGGCCAAGGACGCCCGCACGGTCGCCGCCCGCCTGCACCACGAGGCGGCCAATCGCTACCATGCGGCGTTCGACCTCCTCACGTCGGGGTACGGCATCCCCGATGAGGGCGAGGACTGCCCCAAGCTGCGCAAGACCTCCGACCAGCTCACCTACTTGCTGGGCCTGTCCAGCGGGCTGCTCGCCATCATGCACAACAGCGGCGCCCAGGGCACCGCCGGCGTGCCGCTGACCATCCCCTCCGCGGTCGAGCGCGGTGCGGCCTGTCTCGACAACGACACCTGGTGGGGCGCCCCAGAGGCCATGCCCGCCGTGCTCGGTGTGCTCCAGCCGGACAAGCCCGGTGTCGGCGATCCCTGGGCCACCCTGGACGCATCCGCCGCCAAGGGACGCGCCGCCGGGGTGCGGCTCGCGGGTTCCTTCCTGGTGCAGGCCGCCGCCAGCGTCGGCGACGAGGCCCGCCTCAAGGACGCCATCCGCGCCCATGCCGCCTCCCGCGCCGAGACCCCCACCGACCCGACCTGGGCGATGCTGGACCGCTACAGCACCCTGCTGGTTCGCCAGGAGTCCGACGTCCTGTGGACCACCGCCACCGGGCACCGCACCCCGCACGGCGAGCTCGGCACCTTCGCCGACGATCCGGTCGATGAGCCCGTGATCGACGAGGGACTGCTCGGCGATCTGCTCGGCGACCTGACCTCCGACACCGACACGCCCTGACGCGGAGCCCCCGTGCACGACGACGCACGCCCCGGACCATGGCGCGCCGCCCTGTCCACCATTCCCGCCCTGCTGGTGCTGCTGCTCGCGGTCGCCCAGGGCACCTCCGAGCTCGTCCAGGCACGCATGCTGGCGCTCGGGGAGGACACGTGGCCGGGCTACGCCGAGCTGCGCAAGGATCCCCAGCCACCAGACTGTGACCCGGACGCGATCGGTGCGGGATCCGAGGCCCCCAAGACCGAGGACGACGCCCTCCTCGACGACCTGTTCGGCGAGGAGGACGGCGCTCCCTCGGAGCCCGAGGCCGCGCCCGACGCGCCCGCACCCTCGGAGGGGGGCGACGACGACGACCTGCTCGACGGCCTGTTTGGCGATGAGCCCGAGGCCGGCCCCAGCGCCGCCGCCATCGAGGCCGCCAAGGACAAGTGCCGGACGGCCCACGCCGACTACGCCGCGCTGATCACCCGGATCACGCCCACCGTCCGGGTGTACCGCCAGGTCGACCACTTCCTCTCCGCGATCACCAACATCGGCCGGTCCAGCGCCCGCCCCTCGCTGGTGTTCCTGATCGCGATCTGCGCCGCGACCGCCAGCGCCGTCGGGGCCCACATCTCCCTGCGGCCGGTGCGGACCACCCGCGACGCCCAGGTCTCGGGCGCGCTGCAGCTCCTCGTCAACACGATCGTGGCCCTCAGCTGCATCGCGCACTGGCGCATCGTCAGCACCTCCGGGGTCGAGGGCGGCGAGCCCTGGCTCGCCCTGGTGTGGGCCACAGGCTTCCTGGCGATGGCCGGGTTCGCACTGCGCGACGTGTGGCGTCCGCCAGCGGATCTGGAAGAAGGCGGCACCTTCGGCGGCGCCCTGCTGACCGTCCCGCTGTACGTCTCGATGGCGCTGATCTCCGCGGTGTGGTTCCTGGGGATCGAGTGGCACCCGTCGGGGATCGCGATCTACCTGGACAAGCTCACCGAGCACTCCGCGCTGTACCTCCAGGTCGGGATGTTCGTGTGGGCGGGCATGTTGCTCAAGCAGACCCGCCTGGCCCAGGCCGTGTTCGACGTGCTCCGTCCGTGGTCGATGAGCCCCGAGATGATGGCCGCCGTCGTGGTCCTCGCCGCCGCGATTCCCACCGCCTACTCCGGGGCCTCCGGCATCTTCGTCATCGCGGCCGGTGCCACCATCTACGAGGAGCTCCGCCGCGCAGGCGCCCGCAACCAGCTGGCCCTGGCGTCCACCGCGATGAGCGGGAGTATGGGCGTGGTGCTCAACCCGTGCCTGCTGGTCGTCATCGTCGCCTCGCTCAACCGCCAGGTCACGACCACGATGCTGTTCGGCGCGGGCTACCAGGTGTTCCTCCTCACCGCGGTCCTGTTCCTGATCGTGCTGTTCCTGACGCGACGGGCCCCACTGCACATCGCGCCGTGGTCCGAGGCGATCGCCCCCACCCAGCAAGCGCTGATGGGCCTGATGCCCTACGCCCTGCTGATGGTGGCCGTCCTCGGCGTGTTCGGCCTCGGCCTCAACGCGTGGCTCGACGAGCACAGCGCCGCACGCATCCTGCTGGTCGTGCTCCTCGCGTTCCTGCTGTGGGAGGGGGGGCGCCGGTCCAAGCAAGGCGGCGAGAGCACCTACCCACGCCTGCGCGACGCCACGACCGAGACCACCCTGCACATCGGGGCCCTCCTCGCGCTGATGGGCCTGTCCGTGGCCTTCGGCGGCGTGATCGAGCGCGCCCACGTGATGGACATGGTGCCCGAGCACCTCGGCGGGCCCTTGCCCACCATGGCGTTGCTGACCGTGATGCTCGTGCTGATCGGGATGGTGATGGATCCCTACGGTGCGGTGATCCTGGTCAGCGCCACCCTGGCCCACGTCGCCGATCGGAACGGCGTCGACGCCCTGCACTTCTGGATGGTCGTCCTCGTGGCGTTCGAGCTCGGCTACCTGACCCCGCCCGTGGCGCTCAACCACCTGCTCACGCGCGCCGTGGTGGGGCAGGACGCGGACGATCCCGACGTCCCCGAGGGCGCCGGGTTCTGGTACCGACACGAGCGCTTGCTGCTGCCCGTCACCGTGATGGCGACCGCGTTGGTCCTCGTCGCGTTCGTCCCGCTGCTGATGGCGTGATGGACGGGATCGGCGGCGGACGTCGGGGCCACGCGGGATAGGCCCCGACCGTCGACGCCGGAGTCCTCACGATGTCCACCCCCCGCGCTGCCGGGTTCGTCGTCCCGTTCGAGGGCGACCCGATCGATCACGTCTGGACCGCCTGGCCGGGCCACCCCGAGCTGTGGGAAGCCCGCCTCGCACCTGCCCGCGCAGAGGTTGCGGCCCTGTGCCGTGCCCTCGCCCCGGTGCCTGTCCACGTGCTCGTCTGCGACGACGCCACCGAGGCCGACGCGGAACGCGCCCTTCAGGGGCTGCCGTTCACGCTGCACCGCGCGTCGTACGGCGACATCTGGATGCGCGACACCCTCGCGGTCCCCACCCTGGGCCCCGACGGCGCAGCGGGATCGGTTCGGTTCCGGTTCGACGGATGGGGCGGCAAGTACGATCTGCCCGGCGATCGGGATCTCGCCGAGCGCGTCCAAGCCACCTGGCCCGGGCACGCCTTCGCCTTCGACACGGTCCTGGAGGGGGGCAGCGTGGAGACCGACGGCGACGGCACGCTGATCACCACCCGTCAGTGCTTGCTGGACGGCGTGCGCAACCCTGGATGGACCGAGGCCGACGCCGAGCGCTTCCTGTGCGAGGCGTACGGCGCCACCACCGTGATCTGGCTCGACGAGGGCCTCCTCAACGATCACACAGACGGGCATGTCGACACCCTCGCGCGCTTCCTCGCCCCCGGCGTCGTCGCGTGCATGGTCCCCGGCGACGACGACCCCAACGAGGCCGTGCTCCTCGACATCGCCAAGGCCCTCCGCGCCGCCACCGACGCCCGCGGCCGGCGGCTGAAGGTGGTCGAGATCCCCTCTCCCGGTCGTGTCCTTGGAGATGGCGGACAGATTTTGCCCGCCTCCCACGTGAACTGGCTGATGACCCACGAGGCGATCGTCGTGCCCACCTACGCCCCCGACACCCCCACCCTCGTCCGCGACGCCCTGTGGCCCCACGCAGGCGGCCGGCGAGTGGTCCCCTCGTCCGCGCGCTCCCTGGTCGAGGGCGGCGGCGCGTTCCACTGCATCACCCAACACGTCCCCGCGTCCCGTCGCCCCGGAGCCTCGTGATGTCCCCAGCATCCTCCACCCCCTCCCCCCGCACGGTCCGGGTCGCTGCGCTCCAGCTTCCCCTCGGCGGTGAGCGCGAGGCCAACGTCTCCGCGGTGCTGGCCGCCCTCGAGGCCGCCGCCGACGACGGCGCCCAGATCATCCTCCCGCCCGAGCTGTTCGAGGGCCCCTACTTCTGTCAGACCCAGGACAGCGCCCACTTCGCGCGCGCCCTGCCGCTGGACGACACCCACCCCACCTTGTCGGCCGTGCGCGATCTGTGTCGGCGGCGCGGGGTGGTGGTGCCCGTCAGCCTGTACGAGCGGGCCGGCCACGCCACGTACAACAGCGTCGCCATCGTCGACGCCACGGGCGACGTCCTCGGCGTGTACCGCAAGGCCCACATCCCCGACGGGCCCGGCTACTCCGAGAAGTACTACTTCCGCCCCGGCGACACGGGCTTTCGCGTGTGGCGCACCCGGTTTGGCGCGATCGGGGTCGGCATCTGCTGGGACCAGTGGTACCCCGAGGCCGCCCGCGCGATGGCCTTGATGGGCGCCGAGCTGCTGCTGTACCCCACGGCCATCGGCAGCGAGCCCAACGGCGAGGACACGGCCGACCCCTGGCGCCGCGCCATGGTCGGGCACGCGGTCTCCAACGCCATGCCGGTGATCGCCGCCAACCGGATCGGAACGGAGGGCGACGCCGTGTTCTACGGCACCTCGTTCATCGCGGACCCCCGCGGGGACATCGTCTCCGACCTCGATCGCACCACCACGGGCCACGCGGTCGCCACCTTCGATCTCGACGCCCTCGCCGCCCGCCGCGACCAGTGGGGCTTCTTCCGCGACCGTCGGCCCGAGCTGTACGGCACCCTGGCCACCGCCGACGGCCGCACGCCGTTCGGCACCCAGAGCGGCCCGGCCTGATCATGGCCTCGTCCAAGGACGGCGGCGGCACTGGTCGCAAGACGCCAGCGCCCCAGATCGCCCGGCCCCCGTCCAAGCGGGGCAAGACGTCGAGCTCGTCGGACGACGACACCCCTTCGACCCCCAAGAAGAAGGCGCCTGCGAAGAAGAAGGCACCCACCAAGCCGTCCCCAGCGGCCAAGAAGAAGGCACCCGCCAAGAAGAAGGCCACCGCGACCACGAAGAAGGCGCCCGCCAAGAAGAAGACACCCGCCAAGGAGCCCTCCAGCCCCCCGTCGGCCTCGTTCCAGGATCGCCTCCACGCGTTCGGACGGTGGCTGCGCGCCGAGGCAATCGTGTGGACCGTGGGCGCCTCCTTGGGCCTGGTGGGCGTGGCGATCGTGTTGGTGGCGCACGCCCGGGCCGACGTGCGCGCCTGGCTCACGGCCCCGCCACCTCGTCCTCCCACGGTGGTCTGGAGCGCGCCGGTCTCGGTCGACCTGGGAGAGCCGTACCCGGTCCCCGATCTGGTGGAGGATCTCCTCGGGGCCGGTCTGGAGCGGGCGGGGACCCTCCGCCGGCCCGGGGAGTTTGTCGTGGACGACGACACCGTCCGCGCCTGGCTTCCCGAGCCCCCGAGCGAGACGCCGTCCGCCTGGCGTGGTGGACGCGTCACCCTGCGGATCGACGGGCAGGGCGTGGTCCGCAGCCTGGATCCGGGCGCGCCCGTGCTCCTCCCGCCCACCCGCCTGGCCGAGATCGGCGACCTCGACGCCCGCCGCGACGCGGCCGACCTGTCTCGCCTCCCCCCCCACCTGCCCACCGCCCTGCTCGCGATCGAGGACGCGCGCTTCCGCGACCACGTGGGCATCGATCCCGTGGGCATCGCCCGCGCGCTGGTCTCCAACCTGCGGTCCGGCAACCTCCAGGGCGGGTCCACCCTCACCCAGCAGCTCGCCAAGAACGCGTTCCTCTCCCGCGATCGCACCTGGCGCCGGAAGATCCGCGAGGTGTTCTACGCGGTGGCCCTGGAGTTGGAACTCGACAAACAACAGCTGCTCAGCCGCTACCTGTCCGAGGTGTACCTGGGGCACGTGGGCGGACGGCCGCT
>JAUHWK010000542.1 GCA_030424555.1 bacterium
GTGCTGTGGGTGCTGTTCGACGGCGACGTCGCGGCCGCGTCCGCCCCCCTGCGGAGCGCCGCGAAGGCGGTGTGGTGATCGGGCTTCGTCGTGCGTCCGGAGCGCTCGTCGTGAGCCTGCTCGTCGCCTGTTCGTCCCCCGTACCGGTCCCGCAGGCCCCGGTGCGGTCCGCGCCGCTCAAGGCGTGGGACGCGGTGTTGGATGCGGTCGTCGACGGCCGCGGGCACTTGGATCGGCGTGCGGTGGTCGGGCAGCGGGAGGCGATCGGGGAGTTCGTCGCCTGGCTCGGGCTCTGGCGTCCGCCCCGCGTGCGGCGGGCCGTGGGCCGCGAGGCGTTCTGGCTCAATGCCCTGGACGCGATGGTGCTCCACGCCGCCCTGACCCGGTGGCCCGATGGGGCCTGGCCGGACGGGGCGTGGGCCACGATCCGGCAGGACACGATGCCGCTCGACGGCGCGCCAATGCGCCTGATCGACGTGGCGGACTGGGTCGTGCGGGTCCGGATGCAGGATCACCGTGCAGCGGTCGCCGTCCACCGGCTGTCCCCCGACGATCCCCCGTGGCCCCACGATCCGTGGAACGAGCAGCACCTCGACGCCGAGCTCGATGCGGCGATGGTGGCGTGGCTCAACGACCCCGAGGTTGGCGCGAGCGCGGGCCCGGAGGGCTTGGGGGTTCCGGCGGCGCTGGCGGGGTGGGCGGAGGACATCGCGTTCCAGACGCTCGGGGGCACGCCCTGCGACGTGGTCTCCACCCACGGTCGGGGCGCGCTGCGGCGGGCGGCCGAGGCCGAGCGCGTGACGGGGTGCCGCTGGCATGTCCGGGACCCGGGAGCCGGCGGGTCAGGCGGGCGTTAGAGGCCCTGGTCGGAGGTGAGCGTGGACGACGGGCACAGCGAGGGAACGGCCGACGCGGCGTCCCTGTCGGTCACAAGCCGCCGGCGGTCTGCGCGCAAGGGCACCAAGCCGCCGTGGCTCAAGGTCAAGATGCCCGGGTCTCCCCGGTACGTGAAGATCAAGGAGACCGCGCGGTCGCTGCGCCTGTCCACCGTGTGCGAGGAGGCCCGCTGTCCCAACATCGGGGAGTGCTGGGGCGGGGGCACGGCGACCTTCATGGTCATGGGCGACACCTGCACGCGCGGATGTCGCTTCTGTGCGGTCAAGACCTCCCGGCGTCCGCCGCCGCTGGATGAGGATGAGCCCGCCAACATCGCGGCGACGATCCGCGAGATGGATCTCGACTACGTCGTGATCACCAGCGTCGATCGCGACGACCTGCCCGACGGCGGGGCGGCGCACTTCGCGGCGGTGATCGCCCACACCCGCAAGGCCTCGCCCAAGACGATGCTCGAGGTGCTGATCCCCGACTTCGCCGGCCAGCTCGACCCGCTCCTCACGCTGCTGGAGGCCGAGCCCGAGGTCATCGCCCACAACATCGAGACCGTGCGGCGGCTCACCCACCCCGTGCGCGATCCGCGCGCTGGGTACGACCAGAGCCTCGACGTCCTACGCACCCTCAAGCGCATCGATCCCAAGCGCTTCACCAAGTCCTCGATCATGGTCGGGCTGGGGGAAACGGAGGACGAGGTCGTGGCCTGCATGGAAGACCTGCGCGCCGTCGACTGCGACTTCCTCACGGTCGGGCAGTACCTGCGGCCCACCCCGCGCCACCTGGATCTCGTCGAGTACGTCACGCCCGAGCAGTTCGAGCGGTACCGGGAGATCGGCGAGGCGATGGGCTTTCACTACGTCGCGAGCGGGCCCCTCGTGCGCAGCAGCTACAAGGCTGGCGAGTTCTTCCTCCGGGACTTCGTGCGCCGCCGTCTCGATCTCGACGACGTGCAGGCCGCCCGTGCCGCCCGCGCTGGCTGACGCGCTCCGTCCCCTGATCGACGGGCTCTCGGCCTGGCACGGGCTCCTGTTGCTCGGGACTGCGGTCTGGGCGTGGTGGGCGGCGCCGGATGCGGGCGCGCGGCGGGCGATCCAGGGTGCGGTGCCGGTCGCGGTGCTGGTGGCCTGGGGGGCGAGCCAGCTGGACCCGGCGACGTGGTCGGTCGCCCAGCTCCAGCCGGTGCGCGAGGGACCGCCGCTGGACACGCTGTCGCTTTCCTGGGCGTCCAACACCTACGGGCTGCGCAGCACCTGGCAGCCGTGGCTGCGGGCGTCTCCGCTGTCGCGACTCGATGCGGCCGTGGCGATGTCGGTGGCCTTGGGGGCCGCCTCGGCGGCGGTGCTGGCGGCCTGGGTGCGCTGGCGCACGGACAGCCGGGTGGCCACGGCGGTGATCGCCGCGGCGTTCGTGCTCACGCCGATCGGGCGGGTCGCGGTGATGTCGGGCGACCTCGGGCCCTTCCTGTGGCCGGGGCTGCTGGCGGGCCTTGCGGCCTGTGCGGGGGCGCAGGGCGGGACGCGCCCGGCGGTTCGGGCATCCGGTGCGGTCCTGGCGGGGATCTGGTTCGTGTGGCTCGGGTGGCAGCGGGCGGAGCTGTGGGCGATCCCGGCGGTGGCGCTTGGGGTCACGCTCGTTCGGGCGATGGTCGGGGAGATCGACGCAACCCGTCCTCAGGTCCGATGGGCCCTGGGGGGCGTGGGGGCCGCAGTGCTGGCCCTCGCGTGCGTTCCGCAGGGCTGGATGGACCGCATCGCCTCGCCGATGGGGGACCTCGCGGTGGCGGTCCACTTGCTGCATCCCGCCGAGGGCAGCGTGGCGTGGCTGGTGCCGTTCTGGATGGCAGCGGCGTCCCCAGGGCTCGCGTTGC
>JAUHWK010000543.1 GCA_030424555.1 bacterium
CGGGGTCACGCCCACCGCGACCTCCTCCGTCCCGCACGCCCACCGATCCACGTCCTCCGCGGGCCCCCACAGCCGGAACCCCGAGGGCACCGCACGGTCCGGCCGCCCTTCCGAGCGCACCGACGCGGCCCAGGCGGCCGCCAGCGCCGCACCCCGCGCGAGGTTGAGGGGCGGCGCGGTGGGCAGGCCGCGACGCGCCAGGAACGACGTGTCGAGCGCCCCCGCGACGAAGTCGTCGTCCCGGGCGATCTGCCGGAGCAAGGGCAGGTTGGTGGGCACGCCGGGGACCCAGGCGCGGTCGAGGGCATCCGCCAGGATGCGACACGCCTCTGCCCGATCACGACCCGTCGCGATCAGCTTGCCCAGCATGGGATCGTACGACGCCCCGACCGTGTCCCCGGCCCGGTAGCCGAGGTCGAGCCGCACCCCTGGACGGTCCCCGCCCCCGCCCAGATCCAGACCACGCAGGGTCCCGGTGCCGGGAAGCCCTCCCCGGAGGGGATCCTCGGCGTACAGGCGCACCTCGATCGCGTGCCCCGTCCGGCGCGCGTCGATCGCGGCCTGATCCAGGGGAAGCGGACGGCCCTCGGCCACGTCCAGCTGCCAGTCCACCAGATCGACCCCATGGACCTGCTCGGTGACGGGGTGCTCGACCTGCAGGCGGGTGTTCATCTCCAGGAAGTGGAACGACCCATCCTCTCCGAGGACGTACTCCACCGTCCCTGCGCCGACGTACCCGACCGCCTGCGCCAGCTGCACCGCCGCGGTGCCCATCGCCGTCCGGAGCGCCTCGGTGACGACCGGGCTCGGGGCCTCCTCCACGATCTTCTGGTGGCGACGCTGGATGCTGCACTCGCGCTCGCCCAGGTGGACCACCTGGCCGTGGGTGTCGCCGAACACCTGGATCTCGAGGTGCCGCGGCCGCACGACGTACTTCTCCAGCAGCACGCGATCGTCACCGAACGCCGAGGCCGCCTCCCGGCGCGCGCTCGCCAGCGCCGTCTCCAGCTCGGCCAGATCGTCGACCCGACGCATCCCGCGGCCTCCACCGCCCGAGACCGCCTTGACCAACAGCGGAACCCCGATGGACGCGGCCGCACGCTGGAGCGTGGGGAGATCCTGGGCGTCGCCGTCGTACCCGGGCAGGACCGGCACCCCGTGCTCCGCCGCGATCCGCCGCGCCGTCGCCTTGTCGCCCATCGCCGCGATCGCATCCGGAGACGGCCCGATCCAGATCAGGCCTGCGTCGAGCACCGCGCGGGCAAAGTCGGCATTCTCACTCAAGAACCCGTAGCCTGGATGCACAGCATCGGCCCCGGACCGCTGGGCGGCCGCGATCAACGCCTCGATCGACAGGTAGCTCCGGGCCGCCTCGGCGGGACCGATGCACACCGCCAGATCGGCGTCCGACACGTGCGGAAGACCCGCATCCGCCTCGCTGAACACCGCCACGGTGCGCAGGCCCCGCGCCCGGGCGGTCCGCATCACCCGGCGCGCGATCTCGCCGCGGTTCGCCACCAACACCGTCTGGATTCGTCGTGCCATGGTGTCCTCCCCGCCCGCTCAGTGGCGGAACGTGCCCCAGCTCGTGGTGCCGACCACTGGCGCCTGGCACGCCGCTTCGAACGCCAGGGAGAGCACCGCCCGGGTGTCGCGGGGATCGACGATCCCGTCGTCCCACTGCCGGGCCGTCGCGTAGCGGGCCGTGCTCTCGCGCCCGACCTTGCCCGCGAGCATCTGCTTGAGCATCGCGAGCTCCTCCTCGTTCACCGGCTTGCCCTTCCGGGCCGCGGCCTGCCGCTTGACGATCTCGAGGACGCCGGCGAGCTGATCGGGCCCCATCACGGCGATGCGGTGGTTGGGCCAGGTGAACAGGAAGCGCGGAGCATAGGCCCGCCCGACCATCGCGTAGTTGCCCGCGCCGTAGCTGGCGCCGATCATCAGGGTGATCGCGGGCACGGTGCTGTTGCTGATCGCGTTGATCAGCTTGGAGCCCGCCTTGATGATGCCCGCGCGCTCCGCGGCCTCGCCGACCATGAACCCGGTCGTGTTCTGGAGGAACAGCAGGGGGGTGTCGGACTGGTTGCACAGCATCACGAACTGCGCGCCCTTCTCGCTCGCCTCCCGGTGGATGATCCCGTGGTTGGCGACGATCCCGACTCGCCGCCCCCCGAGCTCGGCCCACCCGCACACGAGGGTGGAGCCGTAGTCCGGCTTGAACGGAAGGAACCGACTCCCGTCCACCACCCGGGCGATCACCTCGCGGGGGTCGAACGGGTGCCGCACGTCCGCGGACGCGATCCCCAGCAGCTCCTCGGGATCGTGGACCGGCGGATCCCCCGGCCCGGTGGCAGCGGGCCCCGACGGACGCCAACCGAGCATCCCGACCAGGTGCCGCCCCAGCCGGATCGCGTCGCGCTCGTCGGCGGCGATGTAGTCCGTGACGCCCGACACCGTGCCGTGCATCGACGCGCCGCCCAGCGCCTCGTCGTCGACCGTCTCGCCCAGCGCCATCTTCACCAGCGGAGGGCCCGCCAGGTACATCATCGCCTGCTCACGCACCATCACGACGTAGTCGCTCATTCCCGGGATGTAGGCGCCGCCCGCCGTGCAGGATCCGAACACCAGGCTGATCGTGGGGAGCTTGCGGCGGGAGCGGCGGGTGATGTCGCGAAAGCCCTGCCCCCCGGGGACGAAGATGTCCGCCTGGTTGGGCAGGTCTGCCCCCGCACTCTCCACGCAGTGCACCACCGGCAG
>JAUHWK010000061.1 GCA_030424555.1 bacterium
CGCGCGGGCGTGCCGATGTACGTCATCATCCCGCCCTCGGGGCTCGACGACGCGATCCTCCTGCCCGAGGTGATCACCCCCGGCATGGTCACCCAGGCGCTCGACGACGCTGCCGCGCGCGCCCGATGAGCCCCCGGCCGTGATCACGCGCGTGCTGGCACCGGGCCTGGTCGCGGCGTGTGCGGCCCCCCCGTCCCCAGGACCGTCCCCCGCCGACAGCGACACCGACATCCCCCACGAGGACTGCACAGCACCCCGCTGGGTGGGCGCCTGGGCCGCGTCCCCAAGCGACGTGACCGAGCCCCTCGGCGGGCAGACCCTGCGCCTGGTGCTCACCCCCCTGCGCGACGGCGACACCGTGCGTGTCCGCCTGTCCCACCGGTTCGGCACCGAGCCCGTCGAGCTGGGCGCGGTCCACCTGGGGACGATCGACACCGGCGCCCACCTGCTCCCCGAGACAATCCAGGCGCTCACGTTCGACGACGTCCCCGCGATCACCCTCGCCCCCGGAGAGGTCCGGACCAGCGATCCGATCGCCCACACGGTCCTGGCCGGGGAGCCCCTCGCCGTCAGCGTCCACCTCCCTGGCGCGCCCGTGGCGCTCACCCGCCACAGCCTGGCGATGCAGACCAGCTTCAGCGCCCCCGGGGCGGCCGGGCCGTCGGCCTCGGGCGATCCGTTCACCGAGACCCGCACCGACCGTCCCCTCGTGATGGGCCTCGACGTCCTCGCGCCCGGACACCACGGCGTGCTCGCCGCGATCGGGGACTCCCTGACCGACGGCGACCAGGCGGGATCGGGCGGCGTGGACGCCGACACGCGCTACCCCGACGCCCTCGCCCGTCGCCTGCAGGCGCTCGACCACCCGCTGTCCCCGATCAACCTGGGGATCGCCGGCAACCGTGTCCTGGCCGACCCCTTGCTCCCACGGTTCGGTCCCGCGCTGCGCGATCGCCTCGACGCGGACCTGCTCGCCCGCGCCGACGTCACCGACGTGCTGCTGTTCGAGGGCATCAACGACCTCGGCATCCCCCCGACCGCCACGGCCGACGAGGTCCTGGACGGGCTCGCCGCCGTGGTCGACCGGATCCACGCGGTCCCCGGGCGGCTCCCCCCTCGGGTGGTGCTGGGCACGCTCACCCCCGCGGGTGCCGCCACCGGGCTGTACGTCGGCCATGCGCTGGCGGAGCCCGAGCGCCAGCGGGTCAACGAGGCCCTGCGGCGCGGGGCGATCGGCGACGCCGTGGTCGACTTCGACGCCGCGGTGCGCGACCCCGACGACCCCACCCGGATCGCCCCCGCCTACGACGCCGGGGATGGCCTGCACCTGTCGGCAAACGGGTACGCCGCCCTCGCCGACGCCGTCGACATCCCGTCCCTGCGGGGCTGGCGGTGCGCGGACTGAACGAGCCCGACCCTGTGGTACGTACACCCTGCGAACACCCCCGCTGGGGACCCGGCCGCTGGGCGCGTCCAGCCGGCCTCCCTCCGCCCGGAGTCTCGATGCCCCGTCTGCACCGGCCCGCCGTCGCCGCCCTCGCCTGGTTCACGAGCACGGCCGCCGCCGCCCCCCCCGCATCGGACCCGGTCCTCGACGCCCTGCAGGCGGAGCTCGACGCGACCATGGCCGCGTGGGAGGGCGAGGAGCTCCCCCCGTACTTCCTCGGCTACCGCGCCACCGACTCCCGCACCGCGATCGTGGAGGCCACCGCCGGCACGCTGGACCGCGCCCCCCGCTGGACCCACCACCGCTGGCTCGACGTGCAGGCCCGGGTCGGCGACCACGCGGTCGACAGCAGCCGCCGACTGCGCGGAGACCGGTCGCGGGGCTGGAACGGGTGGGACGGCGTGTCCTTGCCTGTCGACGACGACCTCCCCGCCCTGCGCCACGCGATCTGGACGGAGACCGAGCAGGCCGTCCAGGAGGCCCGCGAGGCGATCGTCCGGGTTCGGACCAACCTCGCGGTCAAGGTCGACCCCGAGGACGACGCGCCGGACTTCTCCCAGGAGACCCCGGTCGTCGATCTCCAGCCCCGCGCCGAGATGTCCCTCGACCTCGACACCTGGGGATCCGTCCTGGTCGACGCCTCCCGCGTGCTCGCCGACGCCCCCGAGGTCCTCGCCCACGAGCTCACCCTGTACGCCGAAGCCCGCGACGAGTGGATCGTCACCACCGAGGGCACCCGCATCCGCCAGCCTTGGGAGCACGTCCGCCTGTCCGCCCGCGCCGACGTGCAGGCCCCCGACGGAATGCGCCTGTCGCTGTACCGCTGGACCGACCTGCACTCGCCGGACGGCCTCCCCGATCCCGGCACGATCGACGGCTGGGTCCACGGGCTGCGAGACGACGCGATCGCCCTGCGCAACGCCCCCGCAGGCGAGCCCTGGAGCGGCCCCGTGCTCATGCGGGGCCGGGCCGCCGGTGTGTTCATCCACGAGGTGATCGGGCACCGCTCGGAGGGCCATCGCCAGAAGTCCGAGGACGAGGGCCAGACCTTCAAGGACCTGGTGGGCGAGGTCGTGACCTCCCCCGCGATCTCGATCTACGACGACCCCCGCGTGGAGACGCTCGGCGGCGAGCACCTCAACGGCCACTACGACTACGACCAGGAGGGCGTCCCCGCCCAGCGCGCCGACATCGTCACGAACGGCGTGTACACCGGCTTCCTGATGAGCCGAACCCCGCTCCCCGGGATCGAGCGCAGCAACGGCCACGGCCGGGCCCAGCGCGGCCGGTCCGTCGTCTCCCGGATGGCCAACACCGTCGTCGAGACCTCCGATCCCTGGTCGGACGCCAAGCTCAAGGAGGCGCTGCTCGCCGAGGTCAAACGCCGTGGTGTGCCGTACGGCTACATCGTCGACGAGCTCGCGGGCGGGTTCACCCTCACCGGTCGGATGACCCCCAACTCCTTCAACATCCGCGCGGTCACCGCCTGGCGGGTCCACCCCGACGGCACCGAGGAGCTCGTGCGCGGGATCGACCTCGTGGGCACCCCGCTCGCCGCGCTGCGCAACCTCGTCGCAGCCGGCGATCACGTCGGGGTCTTCAACGGGTACTGCGGTGCGGAGAGCGGGTCGGTCCCCAACGCCGCCGTGTCGCCGCCGCTGCTGATCCGGGCCCTGGAGGTCCAGCGCAAGGAGACCGACGTCGACCGTCCCCCGTTGCTGCCTAAACCCGGGACCCCCGCCGCCGACCGCGTCCGCCACGCCACCCAGGGGGACACATGATCGCCCTGCTGCTCGCCGCGCTCGCGGCCCCCGCCCTGGCGGGTGTGTCCGAACCCAATGACGGGATCGACCCCCGCGCCGTGCGCGACGCCGTGCGCGACGAGATCGCCCGCAGCGCCGAGCTCTCCCTGCCCGATGCGGCGCCGCCCCACCACGTGCTGGTCCGCGGTGCCTTTGGCTGGGAGCGCACCGCCCGGTCCGCGTTCGGCGCCCTGATGGGCTCGGAGGCACGCGCGCTGGACGACCTGACGATGGAGGTGCGGGCCGGCACGCCCGCCTTCGACAGCACGGTCCTCAGGGTCGACCGCGACACCGCCGGGTTCGAGCGCTCCGGCATCGCCGACGTCCCCAACGTCCGCTCCCTGCGCGAGACCCTCTGGCGCGACCTCGACCGGGGCTACAAGGACGCCGTCGAGAGCCTCGGCCGGGCCCAAGCCCTGCGTCAGGCCCTGGAAGAGGGCGGGCCGCTCCCCCCATCCTGGCAGGTGTTGGACACCCCCACCGTCGACGAGCGCCTCGACCCCGTCCCCGACGCGCCCGACCTGTCCATCGTGGAGGACTACGCGCGGGCCCTCACCGCCGGCGTGCGCGGTCGCCCCCTGCTGGACGCCAGCGCCTCCGTGTTCCTCGCCGCCGGCCACGGCCTGGTCGTCGCCACCGACGGCACCTCCATGCTCGCGTCGGGCGAAGCCTCCCGGGTCACCGTCTCGCTGAGCATTCGCGCACCCGATGGCGAGACCCGCGAGCTGTCGCGCACCTGGGCGGGCGATGGCCTGGCTGACCTCCCCACCGAAGAAGAGGGCGCCAAGGCCGTCTCCGCGATGGCCGAGCGGCTGGAGCGCTGGGCCGCCGCCGCACCCCTCGACACCCCCTGGGTGGGGCCGGTGATTCTCCGAGGCCGTGCCGCCGCCGAGGTCCTGCAGGACGTGGTCGTCCGCTCCGTGCAGGGCACGCCCGAGCCCGCCCGGTTCCGTCGCTGGAACCAGTCCGTCGCCCGCAGCGACCCGCGGTTCGAGCCGCCCGGCACCCGCCTGCTCCCCGGTGGCTGGACCGTGGTCGACGACGCCACCCAGGCCTTCGGCGATCCGTGCTGTTCCCGCTACGACGACGAGGGCACGCCCCGGCAACGCGTCACCGTCGTGGAGGACGGGGTGGTGGTCGCCCACCTGATGACCCGCACCCCCTCCGAGCACTTCCAGCAGAGCACCGGCCACGCCCGCGCGCAGTGGCGAGGCCCCGCGGAGGCCGAGCCCACCTGGGTCACCGTCACCCCCGCCCGGGCCCTGTCCGAGCCCGGCCTGATGGCCAAGGCCCGCCGGGACGCCCGCCTCGCCGGGGTCGACGCCGTGCTCGTGATCGAGGACGCCGACCGCGCGTTCGGCCGCTTCGTGTACGCCGACGGCCGCGAGGTCCCGGTTCGGGCGTTCACCACCAGCGAGCTCGACGCCCGCAGCCTGCGCGGCATGCGCTTCGCCGGCCCCAGCACCACGGTCGAGCCCCGTGGGACCATCCGCTACACCGTCCCCGACCTCCTGCTGTCCAACATCGCGATCACCGCCGACGAGCCCTCGAGCCGCATGCCCGAGCCCAAGCGCACGAGCCCGCTGTGGGCCAAGACCATCCCCTGACCCCCACGCCCGGCGGTCCGCCATGCCCCAGCCCGACACCCTCGACCGCCTGTTCGACACGCTCGACGCGTGGCGTCACCTGCCGGCCTTCTCCATGGAGCCCCGGACCACGATGTGGTTCGCGCTGTGGCTGCCCGCGGCGATCGAAGCGGCCACCGGCCACCCCTGCGATCCGGCGCTGATCCCGGAGATCCCCCTCCGCAAGGGACATCGCGCCACCGGCGCAAAAGGGGCGAACCAGTCCGACAAGATCGACTTCCTCGCGATGTCGACCGACCGTCGGCACGCATGGCTCGTCGAGCTCAAGACCGACGGCCGGTCCTACAACGTGCGCCAGGCCCAGCGGATGCAAGAGGCCTGCGACGACGGCTTCGACCACGTCGTCCGCGAGCTGCTCACCGTCGCGAACGCCTCCTCCGGGCACGTCCGCAGCAAGTACCTCCACCTGATGGCGATCCTCGCCCGGTGGGGCGTCGTCGACGTGCCCCCGTCCGTCCTCGCCCGCGCGTGGCGCGCCGACGGCGTCCGACACAGCGTCCACCTCGGTCAGATCACGCCCCGCGACCGACAGCCCGCGCCCATCCTGTCGCGGGTGTTCGTCGTGCCCCACCGCATCGACGACCTCGGCGAGGACGCCCAGACCGTGCAGATCCCGTTCGCGGACTTCGCCCACGCCGTGCCTGCGGACGATCCCCTGGGCGCCCGCTTCCGGGCCTCGCTGCATCGGTGGGCCGCCGACGAGGCGGGCCGCATTCCGCCTCCCTAGAAGCCAACCCGCCGCATCACGAACCGCGGCAGGAACGAGATCACCAGCATGACCAGCTGCCAGATCCGCGGGGCGTAGACCATCGGGGCCTTGCGGTCCATCGCCGCGACCACGAGGCGGCTGACCTCGTCGGGCTCGCCGGTGAACGGCGGCTCATCGAGCCCCTCGGTCATCCCGGTGCGGATGAAGCCCGGCTTGACGCACAGGGTGTGCAGGCCCTGGTCGTGGAACCGGTGGTCGAGTGCCTCCAGGTAGTGCGACAGCCCGGCCTTGGTGGCACTGTACAGCCCGTTGGACCGACGCCCCCGATCCCCGGCGACGCTGCTGAACACCACCAGGCTCCCGCCGCCCATCTCCATCAGGCGGGTGCGGGCGACCTCGCAGAACAGGATCGTCTTGGTGAAGTTCACATCGAGCAGCTGGGCGGTCACGCCGAGGTCGGCCTCCAGGTCCTCCTGGGTGCCGAACAGGCTCGCGGTGACGACCACCGCGTCGAGCGTCCCCAGCGCGCTCGCGGCCGCGTCGATCGCGGGCTCGAACGCGTCCGCGTCCGCCAGATCGAACACGCGGGTGACGACCTCGGCCGCCCCACGTCCTTCCAGGTCGGCCTGGGCGGCATCCAGGTCCTCCTGCTTGCGGCCGAGCAGCACGAGGTGATCGCCTCGCTCCGCCAGCCGACGCGCGACCTCGCGGCCCATGCCCCGCGTCGCGCCCAACACCACCACCCGCATGCTCATGGCTCGTCTCCGAACAGGCGAACGCTCATCGCGCTCTTGATCCGATGCGTCGGGTCCCACGTGTCGCGGACCGCGCGGAAGCGGGGGAGGCGCGCGGCCTCCATCGCCTCGAAGTGTTCCCGACGGGTGAACGTGTCCTTCGTCAGGTAGATCCGGCCGCCCCGCTCGATCGTCATCTCGTTGAGCAGGTCGACCAGGGCCGGCGTGTCCGGCGTGTTGGGCAGGTCGAGCGCCACGCTCATCCCAGGCTCGGGGAAGCTGAGCAGGCCATCGCCCTCGGCCCCGCAGTCCTTGATCACGCACAAGAAGCCGGTGCCGCCGTGGGCCGCGAGGGTCTCACAGTACGTGCGGACCGCCTCGCGCCCCGCCGAGCGCGGGATCACGCTCTGGTGCTGGGTGAAGCCGGCGCGGCCATAGGCCCGGTACCAGTGGTGGACCGCATCGAGCGGCGTGAACCACCCACGGGGCGTGACGGGACCGACGACGTTCCGGAACACCTGCTTGTGGTAGTACAGCTCGTTGAACGCCTTGACCGTCCAGTCATTGAGCAGGAACGACGGCGCGTTGAACGGCACGACCGGCTCGATGCCCGCGGGCGGGAAGTGGGCGGGTGCCTCCCACGGCCGGGCCCACCGTCCGCGCATCAGGACCCCGCGCCCAAAGCTGCGACCCGTGGCGAGGGTGTCGATCCACGCGACGGTCTGCTCCCAGTCCGACGAGGTCTCGAGGCCGTCGAGCAAGGCATCGAAGGTGGGGACCTTCATCGCCTCGCGCCAAATCCACGGCGACGAGACGTTCTGGAGCGTGACCGCCACCTCCAGCACGTGGCCCGTGAGCCCCATCCCGCCGAGCGTGGCGAGGAACAGCTCGGGGTGCTCCGTGCGCGAGCAGCGCACGATGTCGCCCGAAGCGACCCGCATCACGACCCACTGCACGTGCGCCCCGAACGTGCCCGCGACGTGGTGGTTCTTGCCGTGGATGTCGCTGGCGACCGCGCCGCCCAGGGTGACGAACCAGGTGCCCGGGGACACGGGCGGGAAGAACCCGCGCGGCAGGAACACGTCCACGATCTCCCGCAGACTCAGCCCCGCCTCGGCCACCAGCAGCCCGGTGTCCGGGTCGAACGAGATCACGCGGTTGGCCCGGCGCGTGCCCACCACCGCGGTGACGCCCGGCGGCGGCAAGCTGGCATCGCCGTACGACCGCCCCATGCCGCGCGACAGCGTGGGCACACCCTCGGTGAGCGCCCGCAGGTCCTCGCCCTGCGCCTCGCGCCCGGGCACACCGAGCCCACCCCAGCCCCGCAAGGCGGTGCCAGCATGCAAGGTGACGGCGGGGACAGTGTCGGACGCGGCCATGCCCCCCGACCTAGCCGGTCAGGAAGCGCCGAGCACCGCACGGATCGCGGCGCGTCCGGCGTCGGTCAGGTGCCGGGTGCCCGTGCCGCACACGACGGGACCGGCCAGCGTCGGCACCTCGTCGACCCAGGCAGCACCGGTCCATCGGACCCACCGCGCGGTGGGCTGGTCGAACACCCACACCCGGCGGCCCCGGCGACGCGCCACCTCGACGGCCCAGCCTGTGCCACCGGACACCGTGCCGTCGTCCTGCAGCGCGCCCACGACCAACACCTCGTCGGCTGCCTCCGCGAGCGAGGCCTGCAGGCGCAGCACCCGCCGCAGGGTGCGGCTGTCGAACGTGCGGCCGAGCACGGCCTCCGCCTCGTCGCGGGCCTTGTCGACGTCGCCGAGCGCGTCCTCGTCCAGCACCACCAGGCTCTCGGCACGCGCGGGCATCCGGCCCGCCCAGGTGAGCGTGCGCTCCTCGTGGCCTGCGGCGACCGCCGCCTCGCCGAACGCGGCCTCCGCACCCTCGGCCCCGCCGTGCAGCACGCGCAGCCGCCCGGAGGAGACGGCCCCCTCGTCGGCTCCGACCCGCAGGGTGGTGGCGTCGAGCGACCAGGGCAGCAAGGCCCCGTCGCCGTCGCGCAGGTGAACGGTGGCGCCGTCGCCCTCGAGGTGGACCACCGGCCCGGCGAGCACGCGCAGGTCGTCGGACAGGGACCCCGACAGGGTCAGCGCGGCCCAGGCCGACACGCCGAGCGCGCGGCTTCCCTCCGCCAGGGCGCCCAGCGCGCCCGCGGTCGCCGGCAGGCCGTCCACCACCAGGCGCGCGACCTCGAACCCACCGTCCCGCAGCGAGCGCACCTGCTTGAGGATGCCGCTCACGTCGGCGGTGCCGGGAACGGCCAGCAGCAGCAAGCGCCGCTGGACCTCGACCGGGTGGGCCCAGCCGGTCTGGACGATCGCGGCGTGCTGCGCGCGAAGGTGCGCCAACGTGGTGCCGAGCGCCAGCACCAGCGTGCCGTGGCCATCCGCCGCCGCGCGCTCCGCCAGGTGGAGCAACAACGGGGTCTTGCCCGCACCCGGCGCGGCGACGACCACCCCCGGGCGACCGGGAGAGGGCATGCCGACCCGCGCGACGAGGGCGTCCACCGCCTCGGAGACGATCGAAGGCTGCTGCACGGCTCCTCCTCAGACGACGACGGCGGCCGAACGCAGGTGCGCACGGCCGCCGGGTAGGACCCACCGCCTGCATGCAGACGGCCGGCCCGGGGGAAGGCTCAGCTGTTGGCCTTCTCCTCCTGGAACTTCTTGATCAGCTCCTCGGCCACGCTCTTCGGCACGATGTCGTACTTGGAGAACTCCATCGCGAACTCGGCCTTGCCCTGCGTCGCGGAGCGAAGGTCGGTCGAGTAGCCGAACATCTCGGCGAGCGGAACCTCGGCCTCGATGCGGGCGATGGCCTCCTCCTCGGACGAGCCCATCACGATGCCGCGGCGCTGGTTGATCGTGGAGATCATGTTGCCGACGAACTCGGCCGGGCCCTCGAGGTCGACCTTCATGATCGGCTCGAGGATGGTCGGGTTGGCCTTGGGGTACGCCTCGCGGAACGCGCCCTTGGCCGCGGCCTGGAAGGCCATGTCGGAGGAGTCGACCGCGTGGGAGGACCCGTCGTTGATCTCCATCTGGATGCCGACGATCGGGGCGCCGATCAGCAGGCCCTTGTCGAGCATCTGCTGGAAGCCCTTGTCACAGCTCGGGATGAACTCACGCGGGATGGAACCACCGGTGATCTTGTCCAGGAACTCGTACTCACCGTCGGCGAACGGACGCATCACACCCGCGACGCGACCGTACTGGCCGGAGCCACCGGTCTGCTTCTTGTGGGTGTAGTTGAACGGCGACTCGCCGGTGATGGTCTCGCGGTAGGCGACGCGCGGCGGGGAGGTCTGGACGTCGACCTTGTACTCGCGCTTCATGCGCTCGATGTACACGTCGAGGTGCAGCTCGCCCATGCCCGCGATGATGGTCTCGCCTGTCTCGGGGTCACTGGACACGCGGAAGGTCGGGTCCTCCTTCGAGAAGCGGTTGAGCGCCTTCGACAGGTTGGAGGACGACTTCGCGTCGGCGTGGATCGTGTACGAGATGACCGGGTCGGGCACGAACATCGACGACATCGCGATGCGCTGCTCGCCGTCGGTGAAGGTGTCGCCGGAGTAGCAGTCGATGCCGAACAGCGCGACGATGTCGCCGGCACCGCTCTCCTCGATGTCCTCCATCTCATCGGAGTGCATCCGGACGAGGCGGCCGACCTTGACCTTCTTGTTGTCGCGGCTGTTGTAGATGAACTCGCCCTTGCGGACGGTGCCCTGGTAGACGCGCACGTAGGTGAGCTGGCCGTACTGGCCATCGGTCAGCTTGAACGCGAGGCCGACGAAGGTGCCGGAGGGGTCCGGCGCGAGCTCGACCTCGGCCTCGTCCTCATCGACGTCGAGGCCACGGTACTCCATGTTCTCGGGCGAGGGCAGGTACCACAGGACCGAGTCGAGCAGGGGCTGCACGCCCTTGTTGGCCAGCGCCGAGCCGCACATGACCGGGACGAGCTCGCGGGCGAGCACGCCGGTGCGGATGGCCTTGCGGAGCATGTCGATGTCGATGTCCTCGCCCTCGAGGAACGCCATCGCCAGCTCGTCGTCGAACATGGAGGCCGCGTCGATCAGGGTCTCGCGGTAGGACTCCGCCTCGTCCTTGTGGCTGGCGGGGATCTCCTCGTAGCGGAGCTTCTCGCCGCTCTCGCCGTCGAAGTAGATCGCCTTCATCTCGACGAGGTCGATCACGCCCTCGAACTCGTAGCCCGTGCCGATCGGCAGCTGGGCCATGACGGCGTTGAGGTGCAGCTTGTCGCGCAGCTGGTCCTTGACCTTGACCGGGTTCGCACCCGGACGGTCGACCTTGTTGACGAACGCGATGCGCGGGACGCCGTAGCGCTTCATCTGACGGTCGACGGTGATCGACTGCGCCTGCACGCCGGCGACACCACAGAGGATCATGATCGCGCCGTCGAGCACGCGCATCGCACGCTCGACCTCGACGGTGAAGTCGACGTGGCCGGGGGTGTCGATGATGTTGATGTGGTGCTGGCCGTAGGCGTGGCCCGGGTAGTTGATCTCGCCCCCGGCATCCTTGAGCTCGCTGCCCCACTGGCAGAAGGTGGCGGCGGACTGGATGGTGATGCCGCGCTCGCGCTCGAGCTCCATCGAGTCCATCTTGGCGCCGACGCCATCCTTGCCGCGAACCTCGTGGATCGCGTGGATGCGGGCGGTGTAGAACAGGATCCGCTCGGTGAGCGTGGTCTTGCCCGAGTCGATGTGGGCCGAGATGCCGATGTTGCGGATGTGGGAGATGTCCAGGGTCACGGGCGGCTCCAGGGTCGTGTCGTCGGTCCCCGGGCACCCCACGAACCGGCCGAGGCCAGCAGGCGGGAGGGCGGGAGGGGCCCAGACGATGGAGGAAGGGGTGGTTCCTGCGGGCCGTTGCGTGCGCCGTGGAGCGCGCAGGGGCCGGGATGGTCAGGGCCGCGCCCGTATACCCGCGCGCCCCCGCGGGCAACCTGCGCGATCGCACCCAGGTCAGGCGGATCCGTCGCGTCCGACCGCTGCCATCGTGCCGTCACGCCGACGTCGCCACCGCGTCGGTTAGGCTCGCGGTCGACCCGGGAGGGACCGTGACGCGGGTGGTGGTGGCGATCGAGCCGGAGCGGGCGTCCCGACGGGTCGCCGGAGAGACCCTGGCGGCGCGCTGGATGCGGCTCGGCGAGCAGGCGGGCGTGGCCGTGGCGATCGTCGCACCGGGCGACGCCCCCCCCGACGCGGTCGACGGGCGGTGGCTCGCGTGGACGGCAGACGACCTGGCCGACCACGCCGCCGGCGGTCCCGGTGGGCGCGCCCAGGATCTCACCAGCCCCCGACACCTCGCCGCCCTCGAGCGCACCGAGGTGGAAGGACGGCGCCAGGCCTTGCTGGACGCCGGGGTGTACCTGGAGGGTGGGGGACCGGTGCTGATCGGCCCCAGGGTCGTGGTCGCGCCGGGCGCCACCTTGGGCCCCAGCGTCGTGCTCACCGGCACCACCACGATCGCCGAAGGCGCCACGATCGACCACGGCGTCCACCTGCACGACACCGTCGTCGGCCCCCGCGCGCACCTCAAGCCCCACACGGTCGCCACCGGCGCACGCATCGGCGCCCGCGCCGCCATCGGTCCGTTTGCCCAGCTGCGCCCGGGCACCGTGTTGGGCGACGACGTCCACATCGGCAACTTCGTCGAGACCAAGCAGACGACCCTCGCCGACGGCGCCAAGGCCAACCACCTCGCGTACCTCGGCGACGCCGAGATCGGCCCCGGGTCCAACATCGGCGCCGGCACGATCACCTGCAACTACGACGGCGGGCGCAAGCACCGGACCGTGGTAGGCGCCGGCGTGTTCGTCGGCACGAACAGCAGCCTGGTCGCCCCCGTCCACCTCGGGGACGGCAGCCTGATCGCCGCTGGATCCGTGATCACCGAGGACGTCCCCCGCGGCGCGCTCGCCCTGGGCCGCGCCCGGCAGCACACCCTCGACGGACGCGGCGCCGACATCCTGCAGGCCAACCGCGCCGCCCGTGCGGCCCAAGACGCCGCGGACCAGGACGGCGAGCGGTGAGCATCCAGCGCGCTGGGGGTCCCCCCGAAGCCATCGACGTCGCCGCCCTCGCCGCCCTGCCGTCGGGGCTGGGTCCCCTGAACGCCGAGCAGCACGCCGCGGTCGTCACCATCGACGGACCGATGCTGATCCTGGCGGGGGCAGGGTCGGGAAAGACCCGCGTCCTCACCCGCCGCATCGCCTACCTGCTCCAGCGCGAGGTCGACCCCGAGTCCATCCTCGCGATGACCTTCACCAACAAGGCCGCCGGGGAGATGAAGGAGCGCGTCGCGGAGCTGGTGGGCGGACGGGCCGACAAGGTCTGGGTCAACACCTTCCACTCCGCCTGCGTGCGCATCCTGCGCAAGGACGCCGAGGTCCTCGGCTACACACGCCGGTTCTCGATCTACGACGACGATGACCAGATGCGGATCATCCGCCAGGCGATCCGCGACCTCGGGTACGACCCCAAGGAGGTCAAGCCGCGCACGATCCTGTCGTCCATCGATCGGTTCAAGAACCGCAGCCTGCGCCGCGAGGACGTCCTCGCCGAGCAGCGCGCCCGCCCCGGCGAGCCGCTGATGCGGGTGTGGGAGCAGTACGACGAGGTGTTGAGCATCGCCGACGCCCTGGACTTCAACGACCTGATCGGCGCGGTCGTCCGCCTGTTCACGGAGCACCCCGAGGTCCTCGATCGGTGGCGAAGCCGGTTCCAGTACGTCCTCGTCGACGAGTACCAGGACACCAACCACAGCCAGTACCAGCTCCTGCGCCTGCTCACGGGCGAGCACCACAACCTCGCGGTCGTGGGCGACGACGACCAGAGCATCTACGGGTTTCGCGGCGCGGACATCCGCAACATCCGCGACTTCGAGTCCGACCACCCCGACGCCACGATCATCCGGATGGAGCAGAACTATCGCTGCTCCAAGGCGATCCTCGCCCTGTCCAACGCGGTGGTCGCCAAGGCGGAGCAGCGCATCGACAAGACGCTGTGGACCGCGCGAGAAGGTGGGGACAAGGTACGGTTTCTGGCGTTCGATGACGCGCGTGAGGAGGCCCGGGCGATCGCGGCGCTGATCCGGCGCATGGCCGACAACGAGGACCGGCCGTGGCGCGACTTCGCGGTGATCTATCGGACGAACGCCATGAGTCAGCCGTTCGAGCTGGCCTTCTCCGAGGCGGGAATCCCCGCCAAGGTGGTCGGCGGGCGCCGCTTCTACGCGCGCCGCGAGGTTCGGGACGCGCTGGCCTGGATGCGGTTGCTGGTGTCCCCCGCCGACGACGCCGCCTTCTTGCGCATCGTCAACGTCCCCCCACGGGGGATCGGCCCGGCGACGGTCAAGGATCTCCGCGACAAGGCCACCGACCGCGGCGACGCCCTGCTCAAGACCGCGCGCGCGCTCGCCACGGGGCAGGGTCGGTCCGCCGCCAAGCTCGCCGCGTTCATCCAGCTCGTCGACGACCTGATGGAGATCTCGGTCCAGGTGAGCACGCCCGAGCTGGTCCGCGAGGCGCTGGTGCGCTCCGGCTACCTGACCATGCTCGACGACGACGGGGGCCAGGAGGCGGAGG
>JAUHWK010000544.1 GCA_030424555.1 bacterium
CCGCAAGGGCACGCGGACACCCGTGGGCGCACCGGCACCCTTCTCGTCCAGTGAGCCCTCGCCCGATGGGGCGTACCTGCTCGTCGAGCGCCTGGTGGGTCCGTGGTCGTTCGCGGTGCCCTGGTGGCGGTTCGCCTCGGAGATCGAGGTGTGGACCCTGGACGGCACCCGGGTGGCGTCGATCGCCTCGCTGCCCGTGGCCGATCAGGTGCCGATCCACGGGGTGTCGGAAGGCCCGCGCGGCGTGTCGTGGCAGGCCACGTCAGACCACACGCTGTTCTGGGTCGAAGCGCTCGATGGCGGGGACCCGGTGGCGGAGGTCCCGCACCGCGACCGCCTGATGCGGCTGGACGCGCCGTTCGACGGGCCCGCGGTCGAGGTGTGGAAGGCGACCCACCGTCTCCGACGCTGGGGAGACTGGCTGGAGGACGGCGAGACCATGGTCGTCACCGAGCGCGAGCGGATGAGGCGCTGGCGCACGACCCACCTGCTCAACGTGAACACGGGCACCACCACGGTCTGGTACGACCTCAACGAGGACGACCGGTACGGAAGTCCCGGCACCCCGCTCCATCGTGCGCTCGACAACGGGCAGTGGGTCCTCCGGCAGCAGGGTGATGCCGTGTACTTCCGGGGCACGGGGGGCACCGACGAGGGCGACCGTCCCTTCCTGGACCTGCGGCCACTCGGCGGCGGAACGGCCGAGCGGATCTTCCGTGCAGACGCCGCGCACTACGAGCGGTTCATCGCGTTCGGCGCCAAGGACGGGCAGTTCATCGTCCGATCCGAGTCCCCGACCGAGGTGCCGAACTACCACCTGGCGACCTTGGGCAAGGCGGTCCGGGCGCCCGCCGGCGAGGCGACGCGGGCCCACACCCGCGTGCCGATCACGACCTTCCCCGACCCGACGCCCCAGCTTCGCGCCATCGACAAGCGGATCGTGCGCTACGAGCGGGCCGACGGGGTGCCGCTGTCGTTTCAGCTGTACCTGCCGCCCGGCTACCGCGAGGGCGACGTGCTGCCGGCGGTGATGTACGCGTACCCGCTGGAGTACAGCGACGCCTCGACGGCGGGTCAGGTCGCGGGCTCGACGCAGACGTTTGAGCGGTTCGGAGGGACGTCGCCGCTGTTCTTCCTGCTGCAGGGCTACGCCGTGCTCTACCGCACCGCGATGCCGATGGTGGGCGATCCCGAGACCGTGTACGACACGTTCGTCGAGCAGATCGTCGCCGACGCCGACGCCGCGATGGCGGCGATCGAGGGGCTGGGCATGATCGACCCGGAGCGGGTCGGCGTGATCGGGCACAGCCACGGCGGCCTGATGGTGGGCCACCTGCTCGCCCACACCGATCACTTCGCCGCCGGGATCGCGCGCAGTGGGTCGTACAACAAGACCATGCAGCCGTTCGGGTTCCAGTCGGAGCGCCGGAGCCTGTTCGAGGCTCGCGACACCTACATCGGGGCCTCGCCCACCTTCGTCGCCGATCAGGTCGACGAGCCGGTGCTGGTGATCCACGGGGCGGCGGACTCGAATCCGGGCACACTCACCATCCAGTCCGAGGTGTTCTTCCAGGCCGTGCGCGGCGCGGGGGGCACCACCCGGCTGGTCCTGTTGCCCTTCGAGGACCACGGCTACCGGGCCAAGGAGTCCATCGAGCACGTGCTGTGGGAGCAGCTCCAGTGGTTCGACACCCACGTGAAGGGGGTGGACACCGAGGCGGCACCACAGCCGACCGTCCCCTGAGGGATCCTGCGGCTGGGGGCACGGGCCCCTGCGTGCGGGCGCGGACGGGCCTCAGGCGAAGCGGCCGTCGGCCTTGGCGCGGGCGAGGTGCTCCTCGGGAAATCCAGGGCCGGGCTCGACCGTGATCGCCCGCGGATCGATGGGCTGGCCGGTGTGCCGATCCACCACGATGGGGTCCACGCGCGCTCCGGTCTCCCGGTCCCGCAGCACGACCGGGGGGCCGTCGGGCGCGAGCCAGTCGTCGCCGTAGCGCACGAGGGCGAGGACGATGTCGAACAGGCCCCGGCCCTTGTCGGTGAGGCGGTACTCGTGGCGCACGGGGCGGTCCTGGTATGGGACGCGCTGGAGCATGCCGGCCTCGACCAGCGAGGACAGCCGCTGCGTGAGCACGTTGCGGCCGATCCCGAGGTTGGACTGGAAGTCCTCGAACCGGCGCACCCCGTAGAACGCGTCGCGCAGGATCAGCACCATCCAGGCGTCGCCGAGCAGGTCGACGGCGCGGGCGACAGAGCAGGGCCAGTGGTCGAAGCGCGTGCGGGCCATGCCGTGCCGTAGTCCGTTGCTTGAAAGAACGCACCAGGGTAGTCCGTTGCTTGAAAGAACGGACCCTGGAGTCCCCATGCAGCTCGCCCTCCTCCGCGGCTTCCACCAGATCGCGGGACGTGTCGCGCCCGAGTGGACCGCCCGCCGCGCCCGCGTCCTGTTCACCCAGCCCCGCCGTCACGCCCGCCGCCCGTGGGAGGACGCGGTGGAGGCCAAGGCCGAGCGCGTCGTGCTCGATGTCGGCTTTCGCGCGCTGGTCTGGCGGCCAGAGGGCACCCCGCGTGGGCGGGTGCTGTGCATGCACGGCTGGGAAGGGCGGGCCACGCAGTTCGGGGTGATGGCCAACGCGCTCGTCGCGGCCGGCTTTGAGGTGGTGGCGCTGGACGGACCCGGCCACGGCGCGTCCCCCGGCAACCAGGCCCACCCTGTCGCGTTCGCCCGCGCCCTGTTGTTCGCCGAGCGCGAGC
>JAUHWK010000545.1 GCA_030424555.1 bacterium
CCGGCTACACCGGCGAGGACGGGTTCGAGGTGTTCGTCCCGGCGCACAAGGGCCCCGCGGTGTGGGACGCGCTGATGGAGACAGGGGAGGACCTGGGGGTGGCCCCGATCGGCCTCGCCGCCCGCGACACCCTGCGGCTCGAAGCGCGCCTCCCGCTGTACGGCCACGAGCTGGATGCGGACACCACCCCGCGCACCTCGGGCCTGATGTGGACCTGCAAGCTCGACAAGGACGGCGGGTTCATCGGCCGGGACGCGATCGTGTCCCGCGAGCCGTCCGACACCCGCCGGTTGGTGGGCCTCGTGCTCGATGGCCGCCGCGTGGCGCGCCAGGGCATGGACGTGCTGGTGGAGGGGGCCGCCGTCGGCACCGTCACCAGCGGCGCGATCAGCCCCACGCGCGAGGAGAGCATCGCGCTGGCGTTTGTCGACATCGCGCACGCCGAGGACGGCAAGGCGGTCGCGATCGACATCCGCGGCAAGCCCTGGCCGGCGACGGTCCACACCGGGCCGTTCTACCAGCGCGCCTGACCCCCTTCCTCAGGGGCGTCGCGCCTGCGACCGCTCCTGTCCGACGAATCCCCTTGTTCCGTGCCATCGCCCGCGCCGACGCGCTCCGGAGGTCCCATGCAGTTCCCCGCCGATCTGAAGTACACGACCCACGACGAGTGGGTGCGCGTCGAGGGCGACCTGATCGTGCTCGGCATCACGGACCACGCCCAGGACGCGATGGGTGACATCGTGTTCGTGGACCTGCCCGAGGTCGGCGACACCTTCGATGCCGACGAGCCGATCGCCGAGATCGAGTCCTCCAAGGCGGTCGCGGAGATCTTCGCGCCGGTGGCGGTCGAGGTCGTCGAGGTCAACGAGGCGCTCGACGGCGACGAGGAGAAGGTGAACACCGCGCCGTACGGAGAGGGGTGGCTGGTCAAGCTGCGCCCGACCGACGGGGCGGACCTGTCCGCGCTGCTCGACGCCGAGGCCTACCAGGCCCAGCTCGGCTAGTTCCTCCGGCGTTCTTCGGCCGCACCACGCAGCGACGCCCGTCGTCGTGGCGCGTCGTCGATGTCCCCGCACACCGGGGACACCCCGGCTCTTCGTCCGTGCATCCGACCACGCGGTCGCCGTGGTTCCCAGGAGGCCCCATGGGTCACCCGCCGTTCTCCACCCGTCACATCGGTCCCCGTGAGGAGGACGTCGCCGAGATGCTCGCGGCGCTCGGCCTCGACTCCCTGGAGGCCCTGGAGCGGGCGGTCGTGCCCGCCGGCTTGGCGGTGGACGCCCCGCTCGATCTGCCAGACGCGCTCTCCGAGCCCGAGGCGATCGCACGGCTTCGGGCGTTGGCCGACCGCAACCAGGTGTTCCGAAGCTACCTGGGCATGGGCTACCACGCGACCTGGACGCCGCCGGTGATCCAGCGCAACATCCTGGAGAACCCGGGCTGGTACACCGCCTACACGCCGTACCAGGCCGAGATCGCCCAGGGCCGCCTGGAGGCCCTGCTGCTGTTCCAGATGGTGGTGCAGGACCTGACCGGGTTCGAGGTGAGCAACGCCTCGCTGCTGGACGAGGCCACCGCGGCCGCCGAGGCGATGTCGATGGCGCTGCGCGTCGGCCGCAAGACGGACGGCAAGCCCTTCCTGGTCGATCGGCTCTGCCACCCGCAGACGATCGAGGTCGTCCGCACCCGGGCCCAGGCGCTCGGGGTCGAGGTCGTCGTCGCGGACGTGCTCTCCACCGACTGGACCGCGCTGACCCCGTTCGGCGTCCTCGTGCAGGATCCGGCCACGGACGGGTCGATCCGCGATCTGGCACCGGTGGCCGAGGCCGCCCATGGCGTGGGGGCGTTCGTCGTCGCCGCCGTGGATCTGCTGGCGCTCACCCTGCGGGAGGGGCCAGCGTCCTGGGGGGCGGATGCCGCGATCGGCAGCGCCCAGCGCTTTGGCGTGCCCATGGGCTACGGCGGTCCCCACGCGGCCTTCCTCGCCACCACCGGCAAGCTCGCCCGCAAGATGCCTGGACGCATCATCGGGGTGTCGCGCGACGTGGACGGCGAGGTCGCCTACCGCATGGCGCTGCAGACCCGTGAGCAGCACATCCGGCGCGCCAAGGCCACGAGCAACGTGTGCACCGCGCAGGTCCTGCTGGCCGTCATCGCGGCGATGTACGCCGTGTGGCACGGCCCCGACGGGCTGCTGTCGATCGCGGCGTCCATCCACCGCCGCACGGCCGATCTCGCCGCCAGCCTCAAGGCGGGGGGGATCGAGGTCCAGACCCGGCACTACTTCGACACGATCACCGTGCGCTTGTCGGATCGGGCCGCGGTCCAGGATGTCCTCGACGCCGCCCATGCCCGTCGCATCAACCTGCGCGATCTCGGGGACGCCCGCCTCGCCGTGACCTTCGACGAGACCGTCACGGACGACGACGTCGCGGACGTGCTCGAGTGCTTCGGTGTGCGCCACGTGCGGGCCGAGGCCACCTCGCTGCCCGAGGGCGTCAGCCGCCACACCCCGTTCCTCACGCATCCGACCTTCCAGCGGTACCGCAGCGAGACCGAGATGCTGCGCTACCTGCACCGGCTCCAGGCCAAGGACCTGTCGCTTACCACGGCGATGATTCCGCTTGGAAGCTGCACGATGAAGCTCAACGCGACCACCGAGATGGAGCCGGTCAGCCTGCCGGGCTTCGCCGACCTGCACCCCTTCGCCCCGGCGGAGGACGCCGCCGGCTACCGGCAGCTGGTCGAC
>JAUHWK010000546.1 GCA_030424555.1 bacterium
TCGTCGCGTCTCGGCGGTAGCCGGGCGTCACCGGAGGACCCGATGCTGCGCTCCCCCCTGTTCCTGATGCTCGCCCTGGTCGCCTGCGAGGGATCGAAGGACACCCCGTCCGACAGCGACACCGCCACCGACACGGCGGACGACACGGGCGCCGACTCCGCGGACGACACGGGCACCGACACCGCCGACGACACAGGCACCGACTCCGCGGACACGTCCGACGCCGAGACGGACACGGACGACACCGGCGCGGACACCGACAGCGATGCTGCGGCCACCCCCTCCGCACGGCCTGCGTCGGGACGCTGGCTCGTCCGCGACTTCAGCTGGTCGAGCAACACCTGCAACGCCCCCGCCCTGCTCCCCGGGATGACGATCTCCGACGACGGCACGGATGTCGCCGTCCACACCGAGTCCATGCGCGTGTACGCGACCGTCCAGGTCGTGATCCCGGAGGCCACGCTGGCATGCACGGAAGGTCCCTCCACCTGGACGTGCAGCGGGACGTACGCCTCCGCACCGACCAGCCTGGACGCCACCTTCTCCGACGCCGAGACCGGCGAAGGCACCATCACGGTCTCGGGCGTGAGCTGCAGCTCGGTCGGCACCCTCAACCTGGTGCACTGGGACGGCCCCGCCCACACCTGCCTGACCCCGCCCGCGATCCCGACCTCGTCCACCACGGGGCGGACCGCACCGGTGCGCGTGAGCCCGAGCCAGCAGCAAGCCACCCCGACCGTGGCCATGACCAACCCCGACATCGCGGACATCACGGTCCTCGACGACCAGGGGACGAACGCCGGCACCGCATCCCCCACCGGCACGGGCACGTTCTACTGGCCGCAGACGGCGCCCCCCGGCGAGATGTTCCGCAGCCGCGTGATCCTCGGAGGCAACAACGCCGCAGACCACTACAACGTGTCCTGGGCTGGGATCTACGAGGGAACCACCTTCCAGTACGCCACGCCTCGGCTGTACCGCCGCGACAGCCTCCAGCAGATCCTGGTCACGGGAGGGCACGGGCCCCTCGACCCCGGGTACGGCCTGCTCGAGGTGTTCACCCCCGGCGGTGACGAGATGGAGGTCACCGTGACGGGCGGCACCTACGAGACCGCGTTCGTCCTGGGCAACCAGGGCTCGCACTACGCGGTCGAGGCCAACCCCACCCGCACCAGCCAAGGCAACCTGTACTTCGCCAACCTGTGCCCGGGGAACGTCACGGTCTCGGTGACCGAGCTGACGAACAACACACCGTGTGTGTCGACGTCGTCCGACGCCACTGCGACGTCCATCACCGTCCCGATCGTCGCGGACGAGGTCAGCCAGACCCGGTTCTTCTGTCCGGGCCTGTGAGCCCATCCCCATTCCCTGTGGAGTCCCCGTGACCCGGTCCCTGCTCCTGCTCGGCGCGCTCGCACTGACCGCGCCTGCCGCCCACGCAGCCCCCAGCCGCACGCTGCCCACCTGGGCCTCCCTGGTGCTCAGCGCGGTGACCGAGCCGACCGTCGCGTTGGTGGACGTCACCCTCCTCGATCAGGGCGACGGCACCTACGCGCTCACCGGCGTGTTCGGACTCAACGGCACCAAGGAGGACCCCCCGGTCGACCCCGACGCGGCCCTGGCCGGCCTGAGCGGGGTGACGATCACCACCGACACCGGCCGCGTGTTCACCCTTGCGCCCGCCACCACCTCGGAGCGCGCCTCGACCGCCGTCGCCGTGGGCCCCCACGTCAAGGGCTTCACCGCCGAGCTCGTCCTCACGGACGCCGCGGACACGCCCGTGTGGTCGGGCAGCGCCACCTTCGCGCCGGGCCAGCTCGAAGCCAGCTGGCGGGGCACCTGGACCAAGGGCATCGACCCGACCTTCGACCTGGACGGCGCCCGGTGGCATCCGACGGCCTCCCCTGAGATCGGCGAGCTGTCCTTCGTCCTCGTGGGCGAGGGGGCGCCTTCCATCGCGGGGGCCCAGCTCACGGTCGTCGACGCCAGCACGGGCAAGCCCACCGACACCGTCTCCCTCGACGCGGCCGACTGGGCGCCCACCCGCACGTTCGACGCGCTCGTTCGGTTCGACGGGGATCCGGTGGGTTCGACCTACGAGCTCACCATCGCATGGCCCGACGGCGGCCCGTTCCCGCGCACCGAGCGGGGCGCCCTGCACATCCGCCAGCCCACGGGCGAGGGCGGCATGCCCGGCCCGATCCTCGGCGTGTACGGCAACGGACGCGGAACCCGCAACTCGGCGAGCAACACGCAGCAGACCCAGCCGACCGGCCTGCTCTGAGCCCTTCGGGATCCACGGGAGCGCCTTGGCACGTGAGGGACGAGCGACGCAGCCACGGGCGAGGACCGCCCGACGCGGGACGGGAGCCTTGCCCGATCGGCGCTCTGGCCTCGAAGGCGTGTCGGGGGGCGGGGTGTCCCGCGGGGTGATCTCCGCGACGCGGGGGGCCCACCGACGCCCGTGGGTCCCCCCAGCCGGCTAGTCCAGCGCCATGGACGACCTCTCCCTTCTCCTTGCGCTGCACGCCCCCAACGACCGGCTCGGACCGGGCAGCGACGCCTCGACCCGGCGCGCGATCGACCTCGCTGGCCTGACGGGACGCGCGGGCCTGCGCATCGCGGACCTCGGGTGCGGGACCGGAGCGTCTGCGCTGGTGCTCGCCCAAGCCCTGGATGGCGAGATCACCGCCCTCGACCGGTTTCCCGTCTTTCTCGACCGGCTGCACGCGCGG
>JAUHWK010000547.1 GCA_030424555.1 bacterium
GCTGCTGCGGGGCTGCACGTCCAGCACGACGCGGTCGCGGACTACCGGTGGCGCTACCCGGACGACGCGTCGATGGCCGCGTTCTTGGTGGACCTGTTCGGGATGGAGGCCGATCCGGAGGCGGTGGTGGCGGCGGTTGCCCGGGACCTGGGGCACGACGCGTCCGAAGGATCGTCTGCGCACGGCTGGTCCCTGCGCGTCATCGCGGCGGTTCGAACCGACGAATAGGGCCTCTCGTCCCGGCGTGGTGCGCTGCACGGCCACAGGGCTGTTCGAACCGGATCGACGTGGGTATGATGCCCACCGCGCCGATTCGCCCCGGAGGGCCCATGTCGTTCGACGTCCAGACGCTGTCCCACCTGCTCCACGCCCGAGCGGCCCTCGAGCCCCAGGCGCCCGCCTTGCGGGTCAAGGCCGGAGAGGGGTGGGCGGACCGCTCCTGGAAGGCGGTCGCCGATCGCGCCGATCGCATCGCGGCGGGGATCTTGTCCGCCACCGAGCTCGGTGACAACGACGTGATCGGGCTGCTGGGTCAGACCAGTGAGAACTGGATCACCTGCGACTACGGCGGGCTGTGCGCCGGGCTCCAGACCGTGCCGATCTACGCCTCGCTCAAGCCCGAGGAGGTTGGTTACGCCCACGTCGACACCGGGATCAAGCTGGTGATCGTCGACGACAAGGACCAGCTGGAGAAGGTGCGCGCGATGCGCCACGGCTTCACCTTCTTCCACAAGGAGTACAGCGCCGACCAGGTCGTGCTCCAGCACATCGTCGTGATCGACCCCACCGGCATCGAGCCGTCCGACGACTGGGAGTCCCTCGCGGCCCTCGAGGCCCGCGGCAAGGACAAGCTCCCCGAGCTGCAGGCGGACATCCTCCGTCGTCGCGACGCGGCCGTCCCCGACCAGATCGCCACCTACACCTACACCTCGGGCACGACCGGTCCCCCCAAGGCCGTCATCCAGACGCACGACAACCACCTGTCGATGGCCCGCAGCGTGGGCAAGGCCGGGGTGCTCGACGACACGATGAAGGCCGGCGGGCTGTTCCTGTTCCTGCCGCTCGCGCACTCCTTCGGGCGTCTGATCCAGTTCAGCTCGGCGTTCTTCGGTCTTCCGCTGGTGATCTCCGGCGTGCCCACGTTGGCCGACGACGCGCGCACGTCCCGTCCGGGGTTCTTCCCGGCGGCGCCCCGCGTGTACGAGAAGATGAAGTCCAAGATCGAGACCACCGTCGCGGGCGCGCCGCCCGTCCGTCAGGCCCTGTTCCGCTGGGCGATGGGGGTGGGCCGCCAGACGGTGCCGTACCGGTGTGAGGGACGCCCGGTCCCCGGCCTGCTGTCGCTGCAGCACGCGATCGCCGACCGCCTGGTGCTCAGCAAGCTGCGCGCGCGCCTCGGGATGGATCGCGCGGTTGCGCTGCTGTCGGGCTCCGCACCGCTTGACTCCGAGGTCCACACGTTCTTCCTCGCGATGGGGCTCGACCTGCTCGAGGGCTACGGCCTCACCGAGACCTGCCCCGCGCTGAGCGCCACGCGCCCCGGAAAGATGAAGGTGGGCACCGTCGGTCCGCCGCTTCCAAGCGTCGATCTTCGCATCGCGGACGACGGCGAGATCCTCGCCAAGGGCCCGAACATCACCCAGGGCTACCTCAACCGTCCCGACGCCACCGGTGGCGCGTTCGATCCCGAGGGCTGGTTCCACACGGGCGACCTCGGTGCCATCGACGACGACGGCTACCTGTCCATCACGGGCCGCAAGAAGGAGCTGATCAAGACGTCGGGCGGCAAGTACGTCGCGCCGGCCAAGATCGAAGGGTCGCTCAAGCTGCTGCCGATCATCCAGGAAGCGGTCGTGATCGGCGATCGCCGCAACTACTGCGTGTGCCTGGTGTCGGTGGATCCGGAGGAACTGGCGGAGTTCTGCACGCAGAAGGGCATCGAGGTGAGCCAGGAGGCTTCGATCGTCCACGAGGCGATCGAAGCCCACGTCGACAGCGTCAACGAGGGGCTCGCGAGCTTCGAGACCATCAAGTACTGGCGCCTGGTGCCCGAGCCGCTCAGCGTCGAGAACGGGCTGCTGACCGCCTCGCTCAAGGTCAAGCGCAGCGTGGTCGAGGAGACCTACGCCGCGCTGATCGACAGCATGTACGACAGCAGCAAGGGCTGAGGGCCACCCGTTCGCTCGGTCGGCGCGGGTCGGCCGAGCGCAGGGCGCCACCAACTCCTGAGCGTGCTAAGGAACCTCCGATCCGGAGGTCCCGATGAACCCGCGCGTCTCGCTCGATGCCGCCAAGCTCGACAAGGGCATGAAGTCCCTTCGCACCCCGTTTGCCCTCGCTGCCTTCCAGGGGGCGAAGATGCCGCTGGGCTTGGCTGCGGGCCTGCGTCTCGATGCCGTGGATCGGGCGTCGTGTACGATCTCGCTGCCGGGCGGATGGCGCACCCAGAACCCGTTTGGCTCGATGTACTGGGCGGCTCAGGGGATGGCGGCCGAGATGGCCACGGGCATTCATGGGGTGGTGGCGGTGCGCGCCGCGCCCGTGCCGGTGCGGATGATCCTGGCGGGGTGCGAGGGCACCTTCTCCCGGCAGTGCAAGGGGCGGGCGCGGTTCGTGTTCTCGGGCGGCGAGACCGTGTTCGAGGTGTTCGAGCGGACGATGGCCTCCGGCGAGAGCGTGGCGTGCCCGCTGGAGGTCGTCGGCTACGACCCCAAGGACGAGGAGATCT
>JAUHWK010000548.1 GCA_030424555.1 bacterium
GCACGCCCTCGGCGCTCTGCTCGCGCTGGCGCGAACCCCGGCGCCCGACCTGCTGGGCGCCGTGCGTCAGGCCACCGTGCGCGACGCCACCGGCCTCGACATCCTCCCGCTCGCCGAGCGGTGGACGGTGGACCCCCACACGCCACGGCGCGCCCTCGCCCGGATCCTCGAGGTGCTCGCCACCGGCTGGGATCACGTCCTGATCGACCTCGGCGCCGGGGACCACCCGCTCGTGCCCGCGGTCCTTCCGTTGCTGGACGCCGGCCTGCTGATCACGCCCCCCGCGGATGTGATCGTGGGCGCCACCTCGGACGCCCGCATGGCGCTCGTCGGCGCCGGGCTGCGGCGGTCGATCCTGCACGTGGTGGTCAACCAGCTCCCCCCCGGCCCAGGCTTCGACGCCTCCGCCGTCCGCGCGCAGTGCGGCGCGCCCGTCCTCACCACCCTGCCGCTCGCACCGGATCACGCGGAGGCCCTGTGGCACGGCCGGGAAGCGCGGCTGCCCACCGGCGCGGGCTCCCTGCTGGGGGGCCTCACCCGCATCCGGACGGTGGTGTCGCCGACGGGTGCGTCCGCCACGGGTCGTCGCGCCGCCTCGCAGCCCCGTGCCGGGCACCATAGGCGCTGACGCCGCCCGGAACGCCCAGCGGCGACGGAGTTCGCGATGGCTGCCCCCCTCGACAAGCACCAACGCCTGCGCAACGCCCTGCTGGGCCTGCCCGTGGACCGCCCGCCGGTCTGGCTGATGCGCCAAGCCGGCCGGTACATGCCCGTGTACCGCGCGATCCGCGAGAAGGTCTCCTTCCTGGAGCTGTGCGCCGACGCCCAGCTGTGCGCCGAGGTCACCTGCCAGCCGATCGACGCGTTCGACCTCGACGCCGCCATCGTGTTCAGCGACATCCTCACGGTGCCCGCCGCGATGGGCCAGGGCCTCACCTTTGGGACCGGGCACGGGCCGCAGCTCAACCCGGTCGTCCGCACCGCCGACGACCTCGCCACGCTGCGCCATCCCGACGTGGGCACCGCGCTTCGTCCGGCCCACGACGCCATCCGCGCGTTTCGCGCCCTGCGCCCCGAGGTCCCGATCCTCGGCTTCGCCGGCAGCCCGTGGACCCTGCTCTGCTACATGGTCGAGGGTCAGGGATCCAAGGACTTCGCGGCCGCCAAGCGCCTGCTGTGGGAGGCACCCGACGTCGCCCGCGCCCTGCTCGATCGCCTCGCCGATGTGGTCGGCGAGCACCTCCAGGCGCAGGCGGAGGCCGGGGCGGCCGCGGTGCAGCTGTTCGACACCTGGGCCGGGGTGCTCGCGCCCGAGGAAGCCCGCGCGTTTGCCTTGCCCGCTGCGGCCCGGGCACTCGACCACGTCCGTGGCGTCCCGCGCATCTACTTCGCCAAGGCCGGCGGCGACCTGTTGCCCTGGCTCGGTGAGACCGGCGCCGACGCCCAGGGCCTCGACTGGAAGGTCGACATCCGGCGCGCCCGCAAGGTGCTCGGCGGGACCCCCGTTCAAGGCAACCTCGACCCCCTCCTGCTGTTCGCCCCCCCCGAGGTGCTCACCGCCCGGGTCCACGACGTGCTGCGCGCTGCGGGACCGCTGGGCCATGTGTTCAACCTCGGCCACGGCATCCACCGCCACACCCCCGAGGCGGCCGTCACCACCCTGGTCCAGGCGGTGCGCTCGTTCGTTCCCGAGGCGGCCGCATGACCACCGGCCTGCTGGTCGCCAACTTCGGCGGACCCCGGGACGATGCCGAGCTGGAGCCCTTCCTCAAGGAGCTGCTGTCCGACGTCCTCCCCGGTCCACTCAAGCTGGCCGCCGGTCGGTTCGCCAAGGCCCGGGCCCGCACGGTGCGAGAGACCTACCGCTCGATCGGGTTCTCCCGGCTCGTGCCTGACACCCTCGCCCAGATCGACGGCATGCTCGAGCGGCTGGGGGACGACGCCCCGATCACCCGCGCCGGGATGATGTTCTCTCCCCCCTTCATCGCCGACGCGGTCGCCGAGCTGCTCGACGCGGGGTGTACGCGGCTCGTCGTGCTCGGGCTGTTCCCCCACTGGTCGTTCGCCACCAGCGGCGCGGCCTACGAGATGGTCCACCAAGCCCTGCGCGCCCAGGGGCGGCCTCACCTCCCCGTCCACTACACGCGGGCCTTCCACGACCACCCCGCCTACGTGGACGCCGTCGCCGACACGATCCGCCGCACCGTGCCGTCCGTGCCGGGCGACGGCCCGATCCACCTGCTGTTCAGCGCCCACGGCGTGCCGGTGTCGTTCGTCAAGCGCGGCGACCCCTACCCCGACCAGGTCCGCGAGAGCGTGCGGGCGATCACGCGGTGCCTGGGCTGGACCGACCCTTGGTGGCTCGCCTGGCAGTCTCGGCTGGGCCCGGTGGCCTGGCTCGATCCCGACACCCGGGAGGCGATCGCCCGCCTCGGTCGCGAGGAAGCCCGCCGCATGATCCTGGTTCCCGTCAGCTTCGTCGGCGAGCACATCGAGACGCTCGACGAGATGGACCGGGAGCTGGTCGACCTCGCCCATGAGCACGGCATCCCCCACGTCGGCCGCGCCCCCGCTCTGGGGCAGACGCCCGCGTTCCTCGACGCTCTCGCCGATGTCGTCCGGTCCACGATGGCACAGTTCGGCTCGACCCACTGCTCGCGCTGCCTGATCCCCGTCCCGAGCACCCACCGCCGCGAGGGGACCTGCGGCAACTGCGGCTTTCAACGC
>JAUHWK010000549.1 GCA_030424555.1 bacterium
CCGTCCCACCAGGTGGTGGGGCCAGTGGGAGGGAGGGGACCCGCCCAGCTCCAGGGACGCTCGGGGAGCTGCCAGGTGCCCTCTCGGTGCGATCCCCCTTCGGCGATCGCCCAGGTGCTGGACCCGTCGTCGCCGACCTCCATCGAGCGGGAGGTCCCGTCGCTGCGGGTCCTGGACCATCCGAGGAGGCGTCCCTCGGGATCGAGGATGTGGCGCTCCTCGGTCCACGTCGGGGTCGCGCCGAGGAATGGGTAGTGTGTGCGGAGGCGGACCGCGTGGTCGGACACGGCGCGGTGCACGCTGGCGGCATCGTGGCCGAGCACCACCAGGGTGGCGTTGGGCGGTGGGGCGTCCCCTTCCAGGTGGGCGTGCTGCGGGGTGCACGCCGCGAGCACGAACACGGCCCCCCGGATGGTCACGGGGAGGGGTCGGGCAGGTCGTCGGCGTTGTACAGCGAGCGCGGCATGCGATCGAGGCGGACGGTGTCGTCCATGTCGCTGCAGCCGTTCCAGCTCATCCAGATCACGTGGGCCTTGCCCTTGATCAGGTCCTCGGACACAAAGCCCCACGCCCGGCTGTCCTCGCTGTGGTCGCGGTTGTCGCCCATCACGAACACGTGGCCTTCGGGGACGGTGATCTCGCGATGGTTGGCGAGCGAGCCCGTGTACTGCACCCCGGTGAGGGTGCTGTAGCGGAGGGGATCGCCGTGGGTGCGGGGCAGCTCGGTGGACCAGCGCCGCGCCTCCCGGGTGGCGCAGCGGGCGTTGACGTCCTCGAAGGGGCCCATCACGGTGTGGGGCAGCCGCTCGCCGTTGAGGATGACCTGGTTGTTGATCACGCGAAGGGTGTCGCCGGGGATGGCCACGACGCGCTTGATGAACGTGACGGCCTCGTCGCGCGGGTAGTGGAACACGATGATGTCGCCGCGCTCGGGATCGCCCCAGTCCCACAGCTCCACGTTGTCGAGGTCGATGTACCAGTCGGTGCCAGGGACCCCGATGGACTTCCACGGCATCCACAGCCCGTAGCTGGACTTGGTGACCGCGACGAAGTCGCCGACGAGCAAGGTGGGCACCATCGAGCCCGACGGGATGCGGAAGGGCTCGAACACGAACAGCCGGATCAGGATGACCGCGAGGATGGCCGGCCCCCACTGCTCCACGATCTCGCGCCACAGGCCGGGCGGCGGCTCGGTGGGGGGGAGGCCTGGGGTTGGGGACAATTCGGCAGGATCAGGCGCCAACAGGGCCTCCGGCGTGCTCGGCGCCGTATCGTCGTCGCCGGGGCCGGGCACGCGGATGCCATCGGCCGTGGAACGGTCTACGTGCCGAGGTGGAGAGTTCATGCGTCCGGATCTCGACGATGTCGCCCGGGTCCTGCAGCGGCCCCCCCGGGATCATGCCGACGACACCCCGTCGCACAGCGCGGTGGCCGTGATCCTCACGCCCGCCGGGTCGGCACCGGGTCAGGGTCTCGAGGACGGTCCGGAGGTCTGGTTCATCCGGCGCGCCCCGCGGCGGGGCGACCCATGGTCGGGCCACGTCGGGTTCCCTGGGGGGCGCGCCGAGGCGATCGATGCCCACCTGCGGGCCACCGCCCAGCGGGAGACGTGGGAAGAGCTCGGCGTGGCGCTGCCAGACGCCCACTGGCTCGGGCGCCTGGACGACTTGCGCACCCGGCCCGTCCGGTCCCTGATGGTCCGTCCCCACGTGTTCGCGCTCGATGCCGTTCCGGACTGGACCCCCAACCACGAGGTCGCCGACGTGTTCCACACCACCCTCGGTGCGCTGATGCGGGGCACCGACCGCACCACCATGCGCTGGCCCGCAGGCCTCGGCGTCACCCTGCCCAAGGTCGACATCGACGGGCACGTGCTGTGGGGGCTGTCGCTGCAGATCGTCGATGACCTGCTCGATCGGCTGGACGGGCTGGGCACGGGGCTCGCGCGCAACGCCGCCTTGGCGCAGGCCGAGCGGGTGGGCGCATGATCGGGGTGTGGGTGGTGCCGTGGATGGCGGCGTGGGCTTCCCCGGCGGCGTCCGATCCGGTGGTGTGGCCGCGCCCGGAGCCCTGGGCGGGGGATGCCACCTACGACCTCGTGCTGGAGGAGGCGGTCGCCCACCCGGACTGGGGCGTGCGTCCGTTTCAGATGGCCGACGAAGACGGCGTGCTGCGGCCCCTGTCCTGGTTCGACCCGGGGCGTGATGGGGTGCCGCCGGTCCCGGTCAAGGAGGGCGGTGGGGTCGTCGGCGATCGGCGATCGGCGGTCGCGCCCGTCCTGCATCCGGGCCCGCGGGACGGGTTCCTGTCGGGCAAGGCGGTCTACGTCAGCCAGTGCCACGGCTACATCCGCTACAGCAGCCTGTCCCGCCACAGCACGCAGCGGGGCATCCTGTTCGACACCGTCGAGGACTTCCACAACCCGGAGGGCGCCAACGCCTTCTTGATCCCGATGCTCGAGCACGCCGGCGCCACCGTGTTCACCGCGCGGGAGCGGGACATGTCGGCGACGCGCGTGATCGTGGATCATGGCGATCCCGGGTACGCCGAGTCGGGCGCGACGTTCTCGGACGGGGCGGTGGGCTGGCAGACGCCCGCCTCCACGCTCCCCTACGGCAGCAACCCGTTCAAGAATGGGGGCACCCGGCAGGTGGCGCAGGGCTCGGGCGGGATCGCCACGTGGTCTCCGGACCTGCCCGAGGCGGGCATGTTTGGGGTGTATGTCT
>JAUHWK010000550.1 GCA_030424555.1 bacterium
CGCGATCGGGGCTGCGACCAGCGCCAGGCGCCCGGCCACGGACGCGAACCACGCCCGACGCGGCGTGAGGGAGGGATGGGGCCCATCACCAAGCGGCCGCGCCCGCAGGGCCGCCACCACCGCCACACACAAGGTCACCCAGGGGGCAAGGTCGGGACGGGCGAGCAGCGAGCCGTGCGGAACGACCACCGCCACCATCAGCATCACGAGCCACGCGACCACCAGATCGACGTTGCGCTCCGGCGTGACGATGAACCCGAGGAGCAAGCGCGTCATTGGCCGCCCTCCTCGTACACGCGCTTGGCGAGGCGTCCCGCGAGCGTGTCCACCCGATCCCGCGCCTCGGTCACGCCCTTGGCGCAGGTCAGGTCGAGCTGGCCCTCGGGCAGCTGGCCTTCCGGGTACAGGTACGGCAGCACCAGCGCACACCACGGGCGGCTGTCGGCCCCCGCGCGGTCCAGGCGCTCCGGCAGCGCCGCGATCTCGTCCTGCCACGAGGTGCGCCACTCCAGCGGCGCGATCGCCGGATCTGTGACGACCGCGAACAGGTCTTCCACGAAGCACTGCACGGCCACGTCGGCACAGGTCGACAGGCTGCGGCGCGCGCCGAACGTGGCGAGCGCGTTGGCGGAGCGGACGGAGGAGCCCGCCTCGCCACCCGCGATGCGTCGGCCCGCCACCAGCTCACCCGACCACTCCGGCCCGCTGCGATCCTCGGGCAACACCCCGGGGAGCCGCCCCTGGGCGGTGAGGTTGAACGCGCAGACCGCCGCCGCATCCGGCTGGCTCCACGGCTCGCCGTTCCACGGGATGCGCAGCTCGTCGAGCGTGCCCCGTCCCACCCGATCCAGGTCTTGGCGGGGGGGGGCGGCCCGGGTCACGCAGACCTCCAGATCGGAACCGCGGGTCACCCACGCCTCGCCCGGTCCGGTCTCGACCCCGTAGGCGACCGCGCACACGTCGCCACACACACGCTGCTCCACGCTGGGCCAGCCCTCGTCGGCGAGCCCCGAGCGCAGGGGGTGGACCGGCGAGTACCCGGCCATCAGGCGATCCACCTCACGCCAGCAGGGATCGCCCTGATCGGGATCTTCCCGAAGCACACGGAGCCAGGCATCGAGCCGGAGCTGGCTAGGCCCCCGACGACCGCCCCACCGCTGGGGGCTGTCGATCGCCAGGTCCCACAGCCCCTGCGCTGGCGGCCGGGCACGCTTGGCGTCGAGGTAGTCGTAGCAGCCCCACACCGGCGGCCGACCGTCCAGCGACGACGCGTCCGCCATCCCGTCGCCGAACCGCGCCGACACGTACCGGGCGACGACCGACGGCGTGTCCTGGGCGGGGTCGCCCGCGAGCTTGGACCACGCCCCAGCCCGCGACACCGGCGCCGGCGCGAGGTCGCCGTCGCACAACGCGTCGAGCGAGGTCGGGTCACCCGGGCCGTCCTCCGCCCCCGCAGCCCCCGCCCGCAGGCAGCGCCCCAGGGACCGCCCCCCCACCGCCGCCGTGGCCGCACGGAACGCGACCTCCGGCAGGCTCGTGGCGGGTAGCGAGGACACCGCATCCGCGGCCGGCGTGCCCACGTGGGCCGCGAGCACCGCCCCCGACACCTGCGCCTTGAGCCGCGGCTCGTACAGATCACAGGCCTTGTCGAGCTCGTCGACCACCCGATCGAGCGCGTCGATCTTGAGCAACGGGTCGTGCAGCAGGGCCGCCGGATCGGCGAGCACCACGCCCGGCGGGGCCGCATCGTCGCGGTACCGGTACGAGCGTCCGAGCACGTCGAAGCACGCCTGCGACGCCGCCACCTGCGACATCGAGATCGCCTCGCCCTTCGGCCCGGTGCCCCAGTCCCGACGCCGCAGGCCACACCAGGTGGCCTGGAGGTCCTCGGTGGGGATCGCGTTGGCCTGGTCCCGGCACCGCACCTGCTCCCGTGGGGTGCCGGACGCGAGCGCGTCGATCTGGCACCGGAGCTGGTCGACGAAGCCATCGTGGTCGGGCGAGCACACCGAGATCGCCGGCTGGACCTCGGTGGACACGGGACGGGCGGCCACCACCCGGCGGGGCTCGCTCAGCGCCTGGGCGACCTGGCTGAACGACAGCGCGACCAGCAGCAACAGGCTGGTGACGCTCGCCGCCAGCACCACCTGCGCGAACAGCGGGTTGCTCGTGTCCCGGGGGACGAGGTTGGTGGGCTCGACGTCGCGCGGGACCGCCGGCTGCACGTCGAGATCGCGGGTGAGCCACCCGGTGAGCGGGAACGCCACCCGCGGCGCACCCGGAAGCCGCAGCGGGAAGCCCAGCGCGGGCTCCACCGGGGGACGGGAGGTGGTGCTGGCCGCCTCCGCGATCCAGTCGTCCGCCGGGATGCCACGCTTCCACGCGTTGGGGATCCCCGCGAGGCCCAGGCCTTCCTCCGGATCGGGCATGCACATCAGCTCGAACCGGCCCTGGTGGACGCCGGCCCGGCGCCGCAGCGATCCGCGCACCAGGCACACGATGCCCCGGTCTGCCCCGAGCTCGGCCCACGGGGCATCCGCCGGGCCTGCCCCGAGCGCTGCCGCTGCCGCCCGCTCGTCCGTGGGATCGTCGGGCGTGAGCTCGTGCTCTGGATCGAGCCAGCCCGCCCCGACGTCGGGCAGATCGCGGGCGACCTTCACCACGTCCAGCCCATCGTCCTCGGGGTCCTCGACCGCGAGCGTGGAACCCGGGGGCGGGACC
>JAUHWK010000551.1 GCA_030424555.1 bacterium
GGGCAGACGCTCCTGTGGGCCGGGCTGCTGCTCCTGGTCACCTTGGTCGGTGCCGTCTTCGGCATCGCCATGCACACGATGGTGGTCCGCAGCTGGTTGATCGGCATCTACGGCACCGTCCAGCTGGTGACCCGCAAGACCGTGCAGATGGGACATGTGCTGCCGCGGCGCACGCCGACCGGGCAGTACAAGACCGACCACGACGTGCTCGAGAAGCTCGCCGCAAAGCACGAGGTGCCGCAGCTCGTGCTCGAGTGGCGCCAGCTCAGCAAGCTGAAGGGCACCTACATCGACACGCTGCCGACGCTGGTCGCGCCCGACACCGGCCGCGTGCACACGACGTTCAACCAGGCCGTGGCCGCGACCGGGCGCCTCAGCTCCGAGGACCCCAACCTGCAGAACATCCCGATCCGCACCGAGGCGGGCCGCAAGGTGCGCGCCGCGTTCGTGCCGCGCGAGGCGGGCTGGAAGCTGCTGTCGGCCGACTACTCGCAGATCGAGCTGCGCATCCTCGCGCACCTTTCGCAGGACAAGGCGCTGGTCGAGTCGTTCCAGCGCGGCGAGGACATCCACGCCCGCACGGCGATCGAGATCTTTGGGGCCGATCCCGCGAAGGTCGACATCGCGCTGCGCAGCGCCGCCAAGGCGATCAACTTCGGGCTGATGTACGGCATGAGCGCGTTCCGGCTCGCGCGCGATCTGCGCATCCCGCGGGAGGAGGCCCAGGCCCACATGGACCGTTACTTCGAGCGGATGCCGCGGGTTCGGGACTGGATCGAGGCCACCAAGGCCACGGCGCGGGAAGAAGGGCAGGTCGAGACCCTGTACGGACGCCGCCGCACCATCCCCGAGATCCACTCCAACCAGTTCAACGAGCGGATGGCGGCGGAACGCGAGGCGGTCAACACCTGCATCCAGGGCACCGCGGCCGATCTGATCAAGCGGGCGATGATCCGGGTGGAGCGGGCCCTTCGGTCCCAAGGGCTCGACAGCGTGATGCTGCTCCAGGTCCACGACGAGCTGCTGCTGGAGGTGCCGGAGGCGGAGATCGACACGGTCACGGCGCTGGTCGCGGAGGAGATGGCCAAGGCGGGATCGCTGGTGGTGCCGCTGGTGGTGAACACCAGCGTGGGCACCACCTGGAACGAAGCGCACGGCTGAGGGGTCTGGGCCTCGGTCCCGCACCAGGGGCCGACCGCCTGGGTTCGGCGTCGCCCGCTCTCTGCGCGCACGGCGCGGGCGTGGGACCGCGTTAGCCCTCGGGCGTCGTGGACGCGGGAGGCAGGATGCTTGGACAGCTCGGATCCCTGGGTGGGGGCGTGGCGCCGTGGGGCCCGATGGGGGTCGACGGCTTGCTCGCGCTGGTGCCGTGGGCGCTGGCCATGGCCGCCGGTGGCTTGGGGATGGTCGACGGACCGGTGCCGGCCAAGGGCGGCGCCGGGGGGTCCGAGGGCCCCGACGGCGAGAGCATGTCGACCGACAAGCAGATGATCCGGGCGGTCAAGGCGGGCGATGCCACCGCGTATCGGGGCTTGGTCGAGAAGTACCAGCAGCGCATCTACCACGTGATCTACGGTATGGTGCGCAACCAGGAAGACGCCCGCGACCTCACCCAGGACACGTTCGTCAAGGCGTTTCGCAACCTCGAGGGGTTCCGGGAGGACGCCCGCTTCTACACATGGGTGTACCGCATCGCGATGAACCTCACGATCGACTTCACCCGCCGCAGGGCGCGTGCGCCGGTGTCGGCCGGGGCCGAGGCCGATGTCGCAGAGCGCGACGCCGATCGTGGGATCGAGGACACCCGCCGCGACGACAGCCCGCGCAAGCAGCTGGAGCGCAAGCAGCTCCACACCGCCATCCTGGACGCGATCGAGTCGCTTCCCGAGGTCCACCGGCAGGTCGTCCTGCTGCGGGAGGTCGAGGGCCTGTCGTACAAGGAGATCGCCGAGGTGCTGGAGATCAAGGAGGGGACGGTGATGTCGCGGCTGTTCTACGCGCGCCGCAAGCTCCAGGAGCAGCTCGCCGATTTCCGCGGACAGGCGTGAAGATTCCGCCACGCCGACCGTCCCACGCCTGAACGGGTGCGGTCCGCGCCCGTCTCCCCACCCCCCGAGGTTGTGTTGTCCGACGCCCTCCGCCAGTCCCTGGACGCCCTGATCGCGGGGCAGCCCGATGCGATCGACGCGATCGCGGTGGCGTGGTCGGCGTGCGCGGACGATCCGGGTGCGGTGGGGGAGCTCGTGCGGGACCTCGGGGTCGGCGCATGGGACGGCCTCGACGGAGAGGAGGCCACCGCGTTTGCCCACACGTTGTGCGCCGTGCTCGCCGACGGGGACGGGGCGTGGTCGTCCGCGACGCGCGAGGCCCTCGCCGCCGAGGCGGCTCCGGAGGTGGCCGACGGCGTGTTCTCCGCGCTCGGCCTCGACGATGGGTGGCGAACCGGCGCGGTCGCGGATGCGGTGGCGCAAGAGGCCGGCCGGGTCGAGGTGGCGGCGGCCCATGATCCGGCAGCGATCGACGTGGCGTCTGCGGTACGGGCGGAGGCCGGGGCCGTCTCGCTCGCGAACGCCGTGATGGCCCGACTTGTTGGAACGGACAGCTCGGGGGCGGCCCACGTCGGCGCGGACGAGCTCCCGGAGGACGCGCGCCTGTCGGCGATGCTGGATCACGCGCTCGCGCCTGCGGAACGCGCGGCGGTGGTCCGTCGCCTGTCCGAGG
>JAUHWK010000552.1 GCA_030424555.1 bacterium
GCATCCTCGCCAGCGAGGCGTTGCTGTGGGGCCGCGTCAAGGCCGAGCTGGAGGAGGTCAAGCGCCTGTACGCCGGGCCGCGCCGCACCACCGTCGGCGAGCCCGTCCGCGACTTCGAGTTCGACGAGACCGCGTTCATCGTCAAGGAAGACGCCTGGCTCGTCGTCACCCGCGATGGCTGGATCAAGCGGCAGGCCACGGTCACTGGGGTCGACAAGGTGCGCGTGCGCGACGGCGACGAGGTCGGCTGGTTGCTGCGCACCGACACCGCGCGCACCCTCACCTTCCTGGCGACCGACGGCGCCGCCTACACCATGCGCGTCGGCGACGTCCCGGCCACCACCGGCCACGGAAAGCCCCTGCAGAGCTTCTTCTCCCTGGAGGACGGGGCCAAGGTGATCGGCGTGGCGGTGCACGATCCGTCCCACCTCAAGGGCCTCCCGGGCATGTCCGATCAGGCCGAGCTGTTCGGCGACGATCCCCCGCCGCCCCACGTGGTCGCCGTCACCCGCCACGGGCGCATCGTGCGCATCCCCCTGGCACTGTTCGACGAGCCCTCCAACAAGAACGGCCGCATGTTCGCGCGCCTCAACCCCGGCGATGAGGTCCTCGGCGCCGAGGTCTCCGGTGGGGGCGAGTACGTCTCGATCGCGTCCAAGGAGGGCAACGTCCTCGTGTTCGCCGTGGCCGATGCCAACGTCCTCAAGGCGGCAGGCAAGGGCACGATGGGCATCAAGCTCAAGAAGGGCGACGAGGTCCTCGCGTTCGAGCTCTGCGCCGATCCCGCCGATGGCCCGGTCCTCACCACCACCCGCGGGCGCACCTTCGTCGCGTGCTTCAAGGACCACGCGGGCGCCCGGGCCGGCAAGGGACGCGCCGTGATCCAGCGCGGCGGCCTCGCCTCCTGGCAGCGGGTCCCCCACGTCCAGCCCCCCCTCGAGGCCGCAGGCAAGTCCGACGGAGGCGAGGAGTGAGCCCGTTGTTGACCGGTCGGTCCGCTAGCCGGGTCACCTCCCCCCGCCCCCACGCGTCGTCCCCCTCTCCCCTGGAGCCGCAGTGAGCACGCCGGCGTACACCGCAGACGACATCCGCGTCCTCGACGGCCTCGAGGCCGTCCGCAAGCGCCCGGGCATGTACATCGGGGGCACCGGCGAAGAGGGCTACCACCACCTGCTGTGGGAGATCGTCGACAACGCGGTCGACGAGGTGATGAACGGCCACGCCGATCGCATTCGGGTCACGCTGCACAAGTCCGGCCGAGAGGTCACCGTCACCGACAACGGGCGCGGCATCCCGGTCGACACCCACAGCGCCACCGGTAAGTCCGCGCTGGAGGTCATCTTCACCGTCCTGCACGCGGGCGGGAAGTTCGGCGACGGCGCGTACAAGACCGCCGGGGGGCTGCACGGGGTCGGATCCAGCGTGGTCAACGCGCTCAGCCAGCGCGTCGAGGTCAAGGTGCGCCGCGACGGCCACGAGCACCTGATGACCTTCCGCCACGGTCGCCCGCTCGGCCCGCTCCAGGCCCTCGGTGCGGCCCGCGGCCACGGCACCTCCGTCACGTTCGAGCCCGATCCCGAGATCTTCGGCGACCTGGAGTTCGACCCGGACCTGGTGCGTCGCCGCCTCGACGTAAAGACGTACCTGCACCGCGGCCTGCGGATCGTGTTCGTCGACGAGACCAAGGACGAGACCCACGAGCTGGTCCACGAGGGCGGCCTGGTCGACTTCCTCGACGCCGAGATGGAGGAGATGCAGGTCGAGCCCGTCCACGAGCAGGCCTTTGCCGTGATGCGCGAGGACGACGACACGGGCATGACCCTCGACGTCGCCCTGTCCTGGACCCGCTACAACCGCGAGCGCATCCGCGCCTTCGTCAACGGCATCCCCACCCGCGATGGGGGCACCCACGTCCAAGGCATCAAGGACGCGGTCACCAAGGCCATGCGCAACTTCATCGACACCCACGGGCTGGCGCCGCGCGGGCTCACGCTGTCCGCCGACGATCTTCGCGAAGGGCTCGTGGTGGTGATCGGCGTGCTCGTGCCCGACCCGCAGTTCCAGGGTCAGACCAAGGACCGGCTCAACAACCCGCCGATCCGCGCCGCGGTCGACCAGACCGTCCGCCCGCTGCTGGAGCAGTGGCTGCACGAGAACAAGTCGACGGGCGAGCGCATCGTGGCCCGCTCGATCGAGGCCGCCCGGGTGCGCGAGGCCAGCCGCAAGGCCGCCCGAGAGGTCCGGCGCAAGAGCCCCGTCTCCGGCCGGGTCAACCTGCCCGGAAAGCTGGCGGACTGCTCCTCCTCCAACCCCGAGGAGACCGAGCTGTTCATCGTCGAGGGCGACAGTGCGGGCGGGTCCGCCAAGCAGGGCCGGGATCGCAAGACCCAGGCCATCCTCCCGATCCGCGGCAAGGTGCTCAACGCCCAGCAGGCGAGCATCAAGAAGGTCCTCGCCAACAACGAGCTGAGCGACATCGCCACCGCCCTGGGGTGCGGGATGGGGGCGGACATCCAGCTCAAGAAGCTGCGGTACGGGCGCATCATCCTGCTGATGGACGCCGACACCGACGGCCACCACATCTCCACCCTGCTGCTCACGTTCTTCTACCGCTACATGCGACCCCTGCTGGAGGCCGGCTGCGTGTACCTGGCCCAGCCGCCGCTGTACCGGGTCCAGGTGGGCAAGGACTCGTATTGGGCCCTCGACGACGC
>JAUHWK010000553.1 GCA_030424555.1 bacterium
CGCCCCTGCGTACATCCCCACCTCCTCAAGTTTCCCGCCCTGCGTACCGAACGTGGATCAGGTGGGCGGCGCATGTCCAGGGCGAATCGCCACCGGACCCGGAGCGATGTCGCCACGACGGCGGTGGACTTGGGTGACGCGTCGCGATGATCATCGTGTTTCTGGCCAGCGCTCGGATCGAGGCGGCCAGGACCGATCGGGTGGGGAGGTCGATGACTTTGCAGAATCCGGCGTGATCGAATCTTCGGCAAGGGCGCCGAGGCTCACAGCGAAGCATGGCAGTTTCCAACGAGCACCTCGTCCAGCGGATCGGTGGGTTCTCCAAGGCCGTGAAGGGCGATGTGGCAGTCAACGGTCATCTGCCCGTAGGATTGGCTTGCGGTGTGCTCATTTCCCACGAAGCGCGTGTCGGCGCGGATGCGGTCTGCGGGAGAAGGCTGGTGATCGAGGTCAAGGTGCGGGCGTGTCGGACGGGTTGGTGCCGGTACTGAGGTGGCGTGGTTTCAGGGTCGGAAGGGGGGTGGTTGGGTCGGGAAAGACCTCACGCGAAGGCGCAAAGACGCCAAGGTGGCGTTGTTAGCGGTCGAGGCCGTTGACGACGCGGGTGATGCCGTTCTTGATCAAGGGAGCGCCGAAGTTGATGAGCAGGCCGAGCTGGCGATGGGAGAGGCGCAGGTAGGTGAGGAGCTGTTTTTTGTGGACCGGGTGGACGGCCTCGATCGACTTCAGCTCGACGATGAGAATGTCTTCGACGAGCAGGTCGGCGCGGAAGGCATGGTCGAAGCGGATCCCGTCGTACTCAATCGCGATCGGGCGCTGACGCTGCACCCGGAGTCGGCGACCCTCGAGTCTGTCCGACCGACTGTGTAAACCCCACCGCCCTGTAGGCTCCTCCTGACCCGGAGGGCCCGATGGCCAAGCAGAAGCAGGACACGGAGGCGTTGGTCGCCTCGTTGGCAGAAGGCATGCGCAGTGAGGAGGACCTCGCTCGTGTGGTGATGGCGCTGAAGAAGCAGGCGCTGGAGAGCATGCTCGAGGCCGAGATGGAGGAGCATCTCGGCTACAGCAAGCACGCCCCGGAGGGCTACGACGGCGGCAACAGCCGCAACGGTAAGGGCACCAAGACCGTCATCACCGACACGGGTGCCGTGGAACTTGCCGTGCCCCGGGACCGAAATGGCAGCTTCGAACCGAAGGTGGTCCAGAAGGGCCAGCGGCGGCTCAAGGGCTTCGACGACAAGCTGATCAGCCTGTACGCCCGAGGCCTCACCGTCCGCGAAATCCAGGGCCACATCGAGGAAATGTACGACACGACAGTCAGCCCGGACCTGATCAGCCGCGTCACCGACCAGGTGCTCGAACAGGTCCGGGTATGGCAGGGGCGCCAGCTCGACCCGACCTACGCCATCGTCTACTTCGATGGGTTCGTGGTGAAGGTCCGCCACGAAGGGGTGGTGCGCAACCGGACTGTGTACGTGGTGCTGGCCATCGACCTATGCGGCCACAAGCAGGTCCTGGGCCTGTGGATGGCCGCGTCCGAGGGCGCCAAGTTCTGGCTGCAGGTGCTCACCGAGCTCAAGCAGCGTGGCGTCGAGGACATCCTGATCGCCAGCGTCGACGGCCTGAAGGGCTTCCCGGACGCGTTGGAGGCCGCGTTCCCGCAGACGATCGTGCAGACCTGCATCGTCCACATGGTGCGCAACACGACGAACCTGGTGGCCTGGAAGTACCGCAAGGCCCTCGTGAAGGACCTCAAGACCGTCTACCAAGCGGCGACCGAGGCCGAGGCGCTCCAAGCCCTGGACCGCTTCGAGGCCGCATGGGGCGACCGCTACCCCATGGTCGGTCGCACCTGGCGTGACAACTGGGAGCGGGTCCGGCCGTTCTTCGAGTTCGACCACGCCATCCGGCGAGCCATCTACACCACCAACCCCATCGAGGCGCTGAACCGTCAGCTCCGCAAGGTCGTCAAGACGCGAGGCCACTTCCCCAACGACGCGGCGGCCATCAAGCTGCTGTGGCTGGCCATCGACCGGTCGAGCAGGAAGTGGTCCCACACCATCCACGGGTGGGATCTGGCGGTCCAGCAGCTGAAGATCCAGTTCGGCGACCGCGTGGATCTCAGCCAGTACGCAAACCGATGACGCGGCGGCCACGCCCGCCAAGGCGGGGCGAGACGGCCGCGGCCGCCACGTCCCTGAGCTACCAGAACACCCAAGGAACCACGTCCAACCCGAGGAGCTGAACGGGCTCAGGGGTTTACACGGCGAATCGGACACTCCCCGACCCTCCAGCTCATGAGCCATCACGGTCTCGTACACGGACTCCAGCAACCCAGGCCCCAACGTCGTGTGGACCTTGAACGCCGCGTCGACCACCTCCCTCGCCACCTCATTCTCAACCACCCAGACCCCCTCTGCGCCTCTGCCTGAGACCAGGCTCCCTTTGCGCCTTTGCGCGAGACCAAACCGCCTCAACGCCTTTGCGTCTTTGCGTCTTTGCGTGAGACCACACCGGCCACCTCCCTCCCGTGCCACCACCCACCAACCCCTGCGCGCACGTCACCCAGGACATTTCCCACTTCCTCCGGAAACACCCCCCCGGGCCGGGATCACCCACTCCGCCCCAACAGAACCCGCCCACGGCGAAACAGGGAACGCCCTCGTCGGTCACTCCCCCCCGATCTGCGCTTCCAGCCACCGCGCCAC
>JAUHWK010000554.1 GCA_030424555.1 bacterium
CCGCCGTCGCCCACCCGAACATCGCGCTGGTCAAGTACTGGGGCAAGCGAGACCTCGGCCTGAACCTGCCTGCGGTCAGCAGCCTGTCGATGACCGTCGACACGTTCGAGACCCGCACCGCCGTCACCTGGGGGGCCGACCACGACGAGGTCGTGCTCGATGGGACGCCTGCCGACGACCGCGCCACCGCCCGCGTCCTCGCCTTCCTCGACCGGCTGGACGCCCAGCGTCCACCATGCCGGGTCGAGAGCCACAACACCTTCCCCACCGGGGCAGGGCTCGCGTCCTCGGCGTCGGCCTTCGCCGCGCTCGCACTGGCCGCCTCCGCCGCCAAGGGCGACCGCGATCCCGACCGCACCGCCCTGTCCGCCCTCGCCCGCCAGGGGTCGGGCTCCGCATGCCGCAGCCTGTGGGGCGGGTTCGTCGTGTGGCGCAAGGGCCACCGCGCGGACGGCACCGACAGCGTCGGGGCGCCCTTGCTCGACGCGAGCGTCTGGGACCTTCGCCTGGTCGTCGGCGTGGTCAGCACCGCCAAGAAGGCCGTCGGCAGCACGGCGGGCATGGAGCGCAGCCGCGCCAGCTCCCCGCTGTACGACACCTGGGTCTCCCAGGCCGAGGCCGACGTCGATGCCGGGGTCCAGGCCGTGTCGACGCGCGATCTCGCAGCGCTCGGGCGGGTGATGGAGGCCTCCACGTTCAAGATGCACGCGGTGATGCAGACCTCCGATCCGCCGCTGATGTACTGGCAGCCCGCCACCGTGGCCGCCCTGCACGCGGTGTGGGCCCTGCGCGCCGAGGGGGTCCCCGCCTGGGTGACGATGGACGCCGGTCCCCAGGTGAAGGTGCTGTGCGCGGCCGAGCATGCCCCGGCGGTCGCCGAGGCCTTGCGCCCCCACGTCCAGGCCGTGCACCAGCTCGGCCAGGGCGGCCCGGCCTGGATCGTCCCGTCGTGAGCCTGCGGGTCGTCGCGCCGGGCAAGGCCGTCGTGCTCGGCGAGTACGCAGTGGTCGATGGGGCGCCTGCGATCGTCGCGGCGGTCGGGGTGGGTGTGGACGTCACCGTCACGCCGGCCTCCACCCGCACCACCAGCAGCCCCGTGGGCGACACGCGGTTCGTCGACGCCGCGCTGGACGCCGTTCACGCCCCCGCCGCCCACTACGCGTTTGGGTTGGTCGATCCACCCACCGGCCTGTCGGGCAAGCCAGGGCTCGGCGGATCGGCCGCGGCCGTCGTCGCCGCGATCCACGCAGCCCGCACCCTCGCGGGCCACGCCCCCGATCCGAACGCCGTCCGGGTCCTCGCCACCGAGGTCCACCACGCGGTCCAGGGCTCCGGCTCCGGCATCGACGTCGCCGCGAGCACCCACGGCGGGCTGCTGCGCTTCGTCCGCGACGCCCTCCCCCAGCCGGTCCCCACGCCCGACGGCATCCTGCGCCTGGTGTGGAGCGGGCACAGCGCCGACACGGGTCCTCGGGTGCAGCGCTACCTGGCGTGGCCTGGCCGCGCCCGCTTCGTGCAGGACAGCGCCGCGGTCGTGGAGGCCTTTGCCCACGACCCCCTCCGCGCCCTGCGTGACGGCCGCCGCCTGCTCGCCGCCATGGCGTCCCAGGCCGGGGTCGACTGGGCCACCCCCGCCCTCGACCGCATCGCCGCGCTGGCCGACGCGGTCGGAGGCGCTGCCAAGCCCAGCGGCGCAGGCGGCGGCGATGTCGCCGTGGCGTGGCTGCCCGATGCCGAGGCCGACGCCCGCTTCCGCGCCGCGTGCGGGGACGCCGGCCTCCCGGTGCTGGACACGGCGCTCGATCCCCTCGGGGTGCGCGCCGTCTGATTACCGACGGCGTCTGCGGAGCAGGCCGAGGCTCCCCACCACGCCGCCGACCCACAGGGGCTGCCCGCCGAGGACCGCACACCCGCCCGCGGCGTCCTCCGCGCCGGGCGCTGGCTCGTCCGCGCCCTCCGGATCCGTTGAATCCGACTCCGTCGAGGCGGTCGGTCCCACCGGGTCGGTGTCGTGGGGACCGTCGGTGTCCCCGCCCGTCCCGTCGCATCCGGTCTGGACCGCGGCCCGGGTGTCGTCGCAGTCCTGGCCCACCGGCACGCCGTCCCCGTCCTGATCGTCGTCGTTGCCGTCGCAGTCCTGGTCCACCCCGTCGTACCAGATCTCCGGGTTGCTCGGGTACACGTCGGCCCGGGTGTCGTCGCAGTCTCCGTCGCAGATCGTGACCCGATCGCCGTCCTCGTCGGGGCACTCGCCATCCACCTGGACCATCAGCGACGCGGTGTTCCACCCATCCCCGTTGTCGCGGCGCCCGTTGAGGTTGACCGCGTTGCCCGCCACGGAGAACGTGACGGTGCCAGGCAAGGCGGGGGCGGTCCACTGAACCCGCCAGGTGGTCGCGCCCCCGACGAACGCCTGGGCGGTGGTGTGGGTCAGGTAGATTCCCGAGATGGCCCGCATTCCCGGGCCGCTGGCGAAGGCACCGCGGGTGGCCTCCAGGGAAAATGAGCCCGCGACGTGGGTGGGATCGGGGCTCGCGACCGTCAGCACGAGCGTGACCGTCTGGCCGGTGTCGACCACGGGATCGACAGTGGACAAGCTCACCGTGACCGCGCTGTCCCGCGCACCGTGGCAGCTGCCGCACCCCTGCGACTGGTTGATGATGCCGCCGCTGGACGCCATCGCCCAGGAGACCAGCCCGACC
>JAUHWK010000555.1 GCA_030424555.1 bacterium
CGTCACGATCCACGTCCACGCCCTGGCCCTCAAGCGCTCCCGTCCTCGCCTGGCCGCGCTGGCCCGGATGGTGTCCGACCGCTGGGGCGCCACCCTCGCGATCGCCCCCTTGCGCGACAAGGACGGCCTGTTCGACTGGGACGCCGAGGCGATGACCCTCGCGCAGATGCGGCAGTGGCTGGTCGAGGAGGGACGCGGCCTGCCGATCTCCCTGCTGGGATGGCCCTCCTGTGTGGACCGGGCCGTCCCCGCCGGCAGCGCCCAGGTGATCGAGATGTACTTCCGCACCCAGCTCCGCCGGTTCGCCCAGGTGTGCGAGGGCTGCGCGGACCGCCCCACCTGCCTCGGCGTCGTGCAGGCCCTGCTGGAGCGGATGGAGCCGGCGGAGGCGTTGGTGCCGCGGCACGACGCGCGGCAGACCTCACGGCCCGCCGCGCCCGCCGGTCAGTTGAAGTCGAAGAACGGCACGTAGTAGGTCAGCGCCAGCCCGATCTGGTGGGCACCGCGCGTGCCGACCGCCGGCGCGAAGCGGTAGTCGGTGGCGATCACGAACGTGTCGCGTGGGGTGCCGACGATCAGCCCCAGCTGGGCACCTGCCATCAGGAACTCGTTCCAGGTGACGCCGCGGATCTCCTCGCCGGCGATCACGTACTGGCCGACGTCCACCGCCGAGAGCTGGGCGTGGAAACCGAGGCCGATGCGCTGATCCTCGACGCTGCCCGATTGCCGGAGTTGCTCGATGAGCTTTCCACCGTAGGCTTTCCGGGGCCCGTGGAAGCGGTTGTCGGCCAGGTACTGGACGGCGAACCCGATCGGGAGCGTGAGCGGCGTCTGGACGATGCCCGTGCGGTCGCCAGCGACCGTGGAGACGGGTTGGAGGGGGATGGTGTTGGGCCGATCGGCGCCCGGCCGCCATCCCTGCGGGAGGTTCCCCGACAGACGTAGGCCCACGCCCGCACCGATGCTGACGACCCAGTCGCCTCCCCGCTGCTTGCGGCGGGTGGAGCTGTCGATCAGCTCCTCGAGCGCCTTGGTACGCGCCTCCACGTTCTTCTCGAGCTCCTCCTCGGTGAGGTCGCCGTTGCGCTCGTCCTTGATCTGCTCGGCATGGGCGATCAACGTGGTGATCCAGGGGAGGACCCGGTCCATGCTTCGGGAGATCTTTCCCATCTCGTTGGCGCACGTGACGCGATCGTCCCCAGCACCCGCCGCGGGGGTGGGGGTGCACTGGGTGTCGTGCGTCGCGAGCCGGATGGTGTTGGACACCAGGGACGTGGCCTCCTTCGCCACGCCCGCCAGGTCGTCCTCGATGCCCGCGAGCACAAGGCGCTCCAGATCGCCCAGCGCGTCCATGAGGGCCTCGCGAAGGTCGGCCTCGTCGGCTTCGGTACTGCGCTTTCCGAGCTCGACCGACAGGGTGACGATCTGGAACGCGGCCTTCACCGCGGCCGTCGCCCGGTGCTTCTCGGTCAGGTCGGGGTTGGGGGCGAACACCGTGTACAGGGCGTCGACGATGCGCACGACCTGCTGCTGCTGCGCGGGCGACATCTCGGGCACTTCGAAGTCGCTCAGGTGCCTCGATGTCAGCGAACAGGTCGCGTTCTCCAGGTCGTAGTACTTCTTGGGGTCGGCGACCTTGGCCGCGACCTGACGCAGGTCGCAGGTGCCCTGGTCGATGCAGTCCGCCAACGCCCCCAAGGCCACTTGGATGACGCTGTGGGCGGCGGGACAACGGTCCAGGATCTTCTGGACCTCGTCGGTGGGGGGGCTCGGCACCTTCTGGAGTTCGTCGAACACCTCCTCCGCGACCTGCTTCATGTGCTGGCGAATGGCGGCGACGACGGCTTGGGCTTCCCGCGCGGTCAGGGCGCGTCCTTGCCGTGCGGCATCGAGCACGGGGGGAAGCACGAGCTTGAGGAGCGGCTTGACCGTGTGGTGGAGGATGCGGTCGAACTCCTGGCTCTGCGAGCGGACCCGGCCGAGGTTGAGGGTCAGCGTGTCGACGAGGTCGGCCTGGAGGGCTCGGGAGATCTCGGGTCCGCTTCGCGCGATGTCGGCGAACGGCCGGTCCTTGATGACCTCGCACGTGTTCTCCAGGCGGATCCCGAAGGAGGGATCGGCGCGACCGCCGCGGAGTGTCACGGAGGGCTTCTTGCCATCCCTTCCCCCGTAGAGCGTGAAGATCACGGCGTCCCGGTCTTCTGGATCGTCCCCCACAGGCGGTCGTAGGATCAGGTGAGCCTCGTCGGGAGAAAGGACCGGATTCGTGTATGGGGTGCACTGGGGCGTGAGCACCATGGACGTTCCCTCCACCGTGTGGGTGAAGACGTTCAGCGTGCTCCCGGTGGGGACCGGCCCCCCGTGGCAGTCGACCTTCCAGTGAGGTCCAGACTCGGCGCTGACGTCCGCCCGGATTCGGAGGAACAGGGGGCGCGTTGAGTTCCCTCCACCGAACACGTCGTCCATCAGTGTGGGTGCAACCTCCGCAGTCGTGGAAGTCGACTTGGCGTTGTTTGAAGCCCAGACGACCGGGGCTAGGGCCAGCGGAATGGATGCTCGGGAGGAAAGATTGGCATGGGCAAGGTTGGCGAGTGCCGTTCCCATCTCCGCTCCGTAGTCGCCTGTGTAGTCAATCCCGTTGGTACCGGGGAGTCCTAGTCTTCTTGCCCTTTCCGACATCCTGTTCCCC
>JAUHWK010000062.1 GCA_030424555.1 bacterium
CTGGTGGGAGGGCTGGGGGCGCAACCCCGTGCCGGCGGCGGCGTGGGTCGCGAAGGGCGACGCCTTGCTCGCCCACCCAGCGGGGGCGGCGGCCTTTGCGCGGCACGGTGGGGCGTCCGTGTACGTGGTGGGGGACGGCGGATGTGGCGTCGCGGGTCGTCCCGGCCACATGGACCTGGTGACCGATCCAGCGAACCGGCCGGCGTGGGCGCACATGGCCCGGTGGGCTTCAGGGGTCGCTGTGTCGCAGGCCGTCACACCGGGTCTCGGGCTGGGGCCACCGCTTGACGGAGGACGGCAGGCCGGGTGAGCGTTCTGCAGCGAACCCCGCTCGGAGGTCCCATGATCCGTCGTCCGTCCATGCGTCTGCACGCTGTGCCTGCCCCCCTCGGTGGGGTTCGCCTGGCCGCCCTGCTCGGGGCGGGGGGGTGCGTGACCAAGAAGCAGCTCGGGGAGGTCGAGACCGCCCTCGCGCGGTCGGAGCAGTCGGTCCTGGACCTGAAGGGCGAGCTGGACGCCATGACCGCCAAGAACGACGACACCAAGGCGGCGCTGGACGACACCCAGGCGTCGCTGGACAAGGCCGAAGCCGAGCTGGCCGCGCTGGAGAAGGCCCTCGCCGAGGAGCGCGAGCGACGGGCCCAGGTGCTCGCCGACCGCGGGGCGCTGCGGGAGGAGGTCGCGGAGATGAAGACCGCCCTCGAGGAGCTGGAGGCGCGCCGCAAGCAGGCCGAGGCACGCGTGGCGGCCTTCCGCGATCTGGTGTCGCGCTTCCAGTCCCTGATCGATGCGGGCACCCTCCAGGTCCGCATCATCGATGGGCGGATGGTCGTGGTCCTGCGCAACGACGTGCTGTTCGACTCGGGCTCGGCGGATCTGTCCGAGGCGGGCCGCGACACGCTCGCCCAGGTCTCCGACGTCCTGGAGCAGATGCCGGACCGCCGGTTCCAGGTCGAGGGCCACACCGACGACAAGCCCATCCAGACCGCGCGCTACCCGTCCAACTGGTACCTGGCCGCGGCCCGCGCGATCCACGTGGTCGATCACCTCGTGGCGGAGGGCGTGGTGCCAGGCATGCTCAGCGCGGCGGCCTTTGCAGACACCCGGCCGGCCGGATCCAACGCCACCGAGGAGGGCCGGGCCGCCAACCGGCGCATCGAGATCGTCGTGATCCCCGATCTGTCCGAGCTGCCTGGCAACGAGGAGCTCGGCGACCTCTGACGTCGGCGCGGCAGGGCATGGACACGCCGCGATCGTGGACGCCTCGGCCTTCGGTCAGGCGTCAGGCGACCTCGCGCTTGGGATCGCGCTTCATCAGGCGCTGGACCGCGTCGATGGGGGGCTCGCCGTCGAGCATGGCCACCAGGGCCGCGAGGAGCGGCGTGTCGAGCTGGTGCGAGGCGGCGAGCGTGTGCATCGCGCGGGCAAGGGAGACCGCGGGGGCGTGATCCGGGAGGCGGCCCTCGGCGATCGCGCGGCCGACGTCGTAGTGGGGGTGCCCGGGGCGGGCCTGGGCGGCGACGAGGTCGGCCACGCCCGCGAGGCCCATCGCGGTGGTGGGATCGGCGCCGATGGCTTGTCCCAGGCGGGCGGTCTCGGCGAGCCCCCGGGCGAGGACCATCGCGTGGATGCCGACCCCCGCACCCCGCAGGTTCATCGCCACCCCGAGCAACGTGGCGAGGACGGGCATCATCGCGCCGGTCATGCACACGCCGACGAGATCGTCGGAGCGGTAGCAGCGGTAGCGGGAGCTGTGCAGGGCCTCGACGACCTGGTCCGACACCACGGTGGAGGTGCTGGCGACCACGCCGGCGCACAGGTGCCCGTTGAGGATCTCGTCGACAGGGGCGGGTCCGGCGAGGGCGCCCACGTGGGCGACGTCGGCCTCCTCGCGCACGGCGTCGGGGAGCCAGCGTCCGGTCGTTGGATCCATGCCCCGCCCCGCGACGATCACGCTGTTGGTGGGCCCGGGCTGGGCGAGCTGGATCGCCTGGCGCACCTTGTCGGCGCTGGTGGCGACCAGGAGCAGCTCGCAGGTGGCGCTGACCTCGGGCGGGTTGTCGGTGCTGGGGAGGACGTGCGGTGGACGCCGATCGCGGTAGCCGATCAGGGGCTCGTGGCCGGCGGCGACGACCAGGCGGGCGAGCGCCTGGCCCCACCGTCCACCCCCGAGGATGCCGACCCGCATGGTGGCCTCACCCGGTCCGTCGGACGAGGGCGATCCGCAGGCCGTCCGAGGACGCCTCGACCCGACCCGTGCTCAGCAACAGCTCGATCTGATCGACCAGCACGGCCATGGGGAGGTCGAGGTTCTCGGACAGGTCGATCAAGTCCATCGCACCCCCGGCCTTGCCGAGCGCTCCGACCACACGCGCGGTGGTGCCGGGCAGCGAGAACAGGCGACGCTGGTCGGTGTGCCGGGTGGCGAGGTGCTCCTGGCCCAGCCACACGGCCCGTGGCAGGCCGCGGACCGACCGCCAGACCTCGTCGGTCTTGCCGATGTCGGCCACGCCGAGCCACCGTCCGACGGCGCGGGCGTCCTCGCGGGTGAGGGCGTCGGGAGAGATGTGCAGCGCCCCGGCACGCGCGAGCGGCGGGATGGGGAGCAGGCCGTACGCGATCAGCAGGCTCCCGGGACCGAACGCCTCGATCGCCTCGCGGGCCTGCCCCACGCTGCCGGCGGGACCGATCCGGAGGATGGTGACGGGCTTGTCGCCGCGGCGGGCGGCGCTCGCGAACTCGCCGGCGGTCGCGCGCCGGTGAAAGGTCATCCCCTCGAGCTCGGCGAGCTTGGCGGCCTCGCGGGCGAGGGTGCGTCGGCCCGATCCGGTGGGACCGTGCAGCATCACGACGAGGTTCTCTCCGGTGGCCGCGCGGGCCACCGCATCCGCCAGCGCCTGACGGGCGCGGAGCATGCCCGGACGGGGCGGGGAGGGCGGGAGCTTGTAGGCCTTGCTGAGGTAGCGGTTGACCTCGGGCAGCGTGGGCCGACGGGCCGGCTGGCGCACCAGCAAGGCCTGGAGGATCTCGGAGAGCTTGGGGTGCAGGTCGGCGCGGTGGGCGTGGGCCGGCACCGGCAGCGAGCGCACGGGCAGGTGCCGGAGCGCCGCAGGATCGGCCACGTCGAACGGGACCTTCCCGGTGAGGGCGGCGAACACGCACGCGCCGAACGCGTACCGGTCCGCGGCCTCGTCGGGTCGGTCGCCGGAGAGCACTTCGGGGGCGACGAACCCTGGCGTGCCGCGGCGACGGCGGCCCCCGGGATCGAGCAGCTTGAGGTGTCCGTACCCGTCGACGAGGATGTTGGCGGGCTTGAGGTCGCCGTGGATGACACCGTGGCGATGCAGGTACATCAGGGCGCCGGACAGCTCCAGCGCGACCCCGAAGATGTCGTCTAGGCTTCGGCCGCGGGCCCAGCGATCCAGGGGCAGGCCGTGGACGAGCTCCGTGGCGAGCCATCCGTCTCCCTCGTCCACCAGCCGGGCGATGTGGGGATGGTGGGCCCGGCGCAGCAGGGCGGACTCGGCGGCGATCAGCTTGTGGCCGTCGGGCGGGCGGGCCACCTTGAGGGCCACGGCGCCGGCGGGCCCGCGGGCTTCCCAGACCTCGGCGCTTCCGCCGATCCCCAAGGGCCGTGAGGCGTGGTACGCGCCGATTCGCGGTGGGTCGCGGAACACGGGGGGAGGCCTCCTGGGTCGGGCTCGGGTCCGACCGCACTCTACATCCGCCGCGCCACACCACCAACGAGGAGGACGGGATGGACGAGCCGTGGTTGCACATCGTGTTGGTCCACCCGGAGATACCCCCGAACACCGGAAACATCGGTCGGGTGTGCGTGGGGCTCGGCTTGCGGCTGCACCTGGTTCATCCGTTGGGGTTCGACGTGTCGGCCAAGGCCGTGCGGCGCGCGGGCCTCGACTACTGGAAGCACGTCGACCTGGTCGAGCACGCGAGCGACGACGCGTTCTGGACCTGGGCCGCGGGGCGCCGGGTCCACCTGTTCTCGGCGAAGGGCGAGGCCGTGTACACCGCGTGCCCATGGCAGGCGGGGGACGTGCTCGTGTTCGGCCAGGAGAGCGTGGGGCTCCCCGAGGCGTGGGTGGCGGAGCACGGCGCCTACCGGCTCCCGCTCACGGGTCCGATCCGGTCGCTCAACCTCGGCAACACCGTGACGACCGTGTGCTACCAAGCACTCCAGACCCTGCGGCCCGCGCTGTTCGAGGGCTGAGGGCGCTTCGCGTGGTGGCGCGGGAGGCGCAGCGGTCAGACGTCGCCCAGTCAGGTTTTGGCAGGCGGCTTCTGGCAGTCAGGTGTTGACCGGCCAGACGCCAGCCGGGCCTACTCGTTCCGGACGTCGGGCTTGCCGTCGCCGTCGGTGTCGCGGGCGCTGACGACGATGGTGCCGTCGTCGCCGTAGCGCTCCCACACGTCGATCAGCCCGTTGCCATCGGTGTCGCGCTCGCGGCGCTCGAGGACGCCCTCCGGATCCTCACCGGTGGCGTAGTAGTAAAAGATGTCGGACGTGCCGTTGCGATCGCTGTCGACCTCGGCGAACACGCGGCGCCCGCTCTGGTAGTGATCGACCCACTCGTAGGTGCCGTCGAAGTCGCCGTCGAGGCGCTCGATGCGCAGCGCCCCGGTGCCGTCGAACTCGCTGATCACGTCGGCCTTGCCGTCGTTGTCGAGATCGGTGTCCTTGCGCACGCGGGTGCGGGAGCCGTCTTCGTGGACCGCGTACACGTTCCAGACCTCGGCGTCGCCGTCCTCATCCAGGTCGATCTCGACGATGATCTGGCCCTCGACCGGGGCAGGGACCTCGCGGATCTGGGACGCGACCGCCTCGCCTTCGGCCGAGGAGGCCCCGGCGGATTGCGGGGCCGCGTCCTTCTTGCAGCCGGTGGACCCGAGGACCAGCCCGAGGCCGAGAACGACCGACAGACGACGGCTCTGGCGGGTGACGGAAGACGACTGCGTGGGCATGGACCACCCCATGTTGGACGGTCGGAGCGTAGCCGGTCGGGGCGGCGGTGTCCCGCTTCAGGCCGTGATCCCTGCATCGTGGTAGCCTCGGCGGGAGGGTCTGGGCGGAGGGTCCCCGATGGCGACGGACAACCCGGAGGTCGGGCACGGCGAGGTGGTGGCCACCCCGCCGTCCCCCCGCCTGATCGTGGTCGATGACGAGCCGGAGATCCTCGCGTTGTTTGGGGAGTTGTTCGAGGACGGTCCCTGGACCCTCGTGCCGTGCCCCGATGTGGCCACCGCGCGTGCTGCGATGGACGACGGGGTGGACGTCCTGCTCACGGACAAGAACCTCCCCGATGGCAGCGGCCTGGATCTGCTCGCCGAGGCACGCGCCCGGACCGAGGACGCCGAGGTCCTGTTGTTCACCGGCTACGCCTCGCTGGACACCGCGATCGAGGCGCTGCAGCTCGGCGCGTTCGACTACATCGTCAAGCCGCCGCCGAGCGTGTTCGACGTCCGCAGGAAGGTCGAGCAGGCGTTCGCCCGCCAGCGGATGGTGCGGGAGAACCGGCGCCTGCTGGCCGCCCTCGAGGTGCGCAACGCCGCGTTGGCCGAGGCGGTCGACGACCTCCAGCGCACCCGCGACGAGCTTGTCCAGGCCGAGAAGCTCGCGGGCATCGGTACCCTTGCGGCCGGCATCGCCCACGAGATCGGCTCGCCCCTGTTCGGGGTGATGGGGCTGGCCGAGGCGATCTTGGACGAGGAGGATCTCGGCGAGATCCACAGCCACGCCCGCGAGATCGTGACGTACTCGAGGACGATCAAGGAGATCGTGGTCGGCTTGGGGTCGTACACGCGGCGGGCGGATCCGGAGCGTCAGCCGGTCGCCCTGCGGGCGGCGATCGTCGATGCGGTGCGCCTCGTCACCCGCTCCAGCCGGGCCCCGGAGGCGGCGATCGTGGTCGACGTGCCAGACGAGGCCGCGATCGAGGGCCGTCCCACCGAGGTCCAGCAGATCGTCGTCAACCTGGTGCGCAACGCATTGGAGGCGGTCGTCGGACCCCAGGGCTCGGTGGCGTCGGCGCCCGAGGGCTCGGTGCGGGTGTCGGTGGTCGTGGACGACGACGAGGTGGTGCTGGCGGTGTCCGATCGGGGCCCCGGCATTCCCGAGGCGCAGCAGCGCGATGTGTTCGATCCCTTCTTCACCACGAAGGAGCCGGGGCGGGGCACAGGTCTTGGCCTGAACATCGTGTACCGGCTGGTCACCCGCCACCGGGGCACGATCCGCTTGGACAGCGCGCAAGGCCAGGGGACCACGTTCACCATCCGCTTCCCGCGCGATCCGGACGCGGCGTGATGGCCGCCGGGGCCGGCCGGAAGGGGGGCGTCTGAGGCTGTGGCTGCGGCTGGTGCTGCTGATGGCGGTCGTCACCCTGGTGCCGGTCGGCTCGTTGGCGTTGCGTGCGCGGACCCTCGCCACGGACGCGGCCGATGCGCGCGAGGAGGCCTCCCTGCTGCGCGAGGCCGGCGCGCTGGCGACCTTTGTGGGGAGCTGGGTGGATGCCCAGTCGCGCACCCTGGCGGGATGGCACCGGGTGTGGGATCTGGAGAGCCGCGATGCGCAGTACCGGATCGGTCTGGCGCGCGCGGTGTACCGGGCGATCGATCCCGTGGTCACGGTGGCGCTGGTCGACGGAGAGGGGCGGCCGGTGGTGCGTCCCCAGTTCCTGGACGCCGAGGATGTCCCGAGCGGACGGGTCCCCGGATCCGCCGAGCGTGCCCAGGCCGCACTGGCCCACCTGCCGCCGCCGTCGATCGATGGGGTGGCGGTGGGGCGGCCGTACGCGGCACCGGACACCGGCGAGCCGACGGTCGCGATGCTCGCCGGGCGTCCGGGCGATCCGGTCCTGCTGGCGGCGGAGGTGTCGCTGCACCTCGTGGAGCGCACCCTTCAGGCCGGTCCGCAGACCGCCGTGGTCTTGCTCGACGACGTGCAGCAGGCGGTGGCCGGGGATGCCGGCACCCTGGCGGCGGTCGGGGGCCTGGGGGACGTCGTCACCCTCGGGGCCAACGTCACGTTCCAGACGGAGGCGCGGCTGGGCGAGCAGGAGGTGACGTACCGGGGGGCGACAGCGCGGGTGCCGTTCCTTCCGTGGACGGTGGCCGTGCTTCGGGCCGAGGCGGCCGAGGGCGGGGTCGGCACCGCCATCCGCGACGAGGCGCTGCGCGTGATGGGGATCGTGGCGTTCGTGCTGGTGGCGATCGGCATCGTGCTCGATCGGACCCTCACCCGCAGCGTGCAGCGTCTGATCCAGCACGCCCACCGGATCCGGGACGGGGACTACGCCGCCCGCAGCCGGATCGTGCGTCGGGATGAGCTGGGGGAGCTGGCGGACGCGTTCGACGAGATGGCGGGGCGGCTCGAGGTCGGGCGGGCGTCCCTGGAGGCGGCCTACGACGAGCTCGCCGCGTTCAACCAGGATCTGCAGGATCGGGTGGCGGCGCGCACGCGGGATCTGGAGGCCGCACAGGCCCAGCTGGTTCGGGCGGCGCAGGTCGAGGTGGTGGCGGAGGTCGGGGCAGGGCTGGCTCACGAGCTGAACAACCCCCTCGCGGTCATCCTGGGTCAGATCGAGCTCGCCCGCTCGCGGGGCGGGGCGGACGACGCGGCGATGGCGCGCGTCGAGCGGGCGGCCCGGCGGTGCCGCGAGGTGGTCGAGACCATGCACTCGGTGGTCGCGGACGGGGTGGGCGAGGCGACCCCTGCACCCCGTCCCGTGGTAGATTGGACGCGGATTGTTCGGGAGGCCGCCACGGGGGCCCAGCACGCGCAGACCGGCCGGGATGTCCTCTGGGTCGACGATCTCGGAGACGGGGTGCGGTCGGCGCGGGTCGAGCCGGTCGTGCTTCGGCGGGCCGTGTCGTCGTTTCTGGACCTGCTGGGATCGACGGCCGGTGCGGGCAGCACGCTGACGTTGACGTCCCACGGCGACACCGTGCAGATCGCGGTGGATCGGGCTGTTCGGTCCGGCCGATCCGCAGACGACTGGAAGGCAGGCTCGGTGCGGATCTGGGGGGCGCGGCGGCTGGCGGAGCGCGCGGGCGTGCGGGTGGTGGCGGAGGATGAGGATGGGCGGCGGTGGCGCCTGGAGCCCGTCGAGCCCGTCGAGCCCGTCGCCGACGACGAGGCGGGCGCATGAACCGCCTGGGCCAGATCCTGCTCGGCCTGCTGCTGGTCGTGGCGTTCGTCGGCGCGACCGCGTTCTACCTGCGCGGACCGGGCCCCGCCGAGGGGCTGGCGCTGCTGGAGGTGGACGGCGAGGTCTCCCGGGTGCGGGGGGAACTCACCGAGGACGGGCGCGCGGGCATGCGCCTGGAGGCGGGCGACGAGGTGCGCACCGGCAAGGCGGGCACGGCGGTGATCGCACGGGGGAGCCGCTCGCCGCTGCGGCTTGAGGCGAGCACGACCGTGCGGATCGAGTCGGTCAGCGAGGACCTGGTCGAGGTGCGGCTCCGCAGAGGCCGGATGCGCGCCAAGGTGCGGCCGGACGCGGGGGCGTTGCGGGTCTTGGAGGGCCAGCGGAGCGTGCTCGCCACCGACGCCGAGATCGCGGTGGTGGCCGATCCGGGTCGGATGCTGGCGGTGGAGCCGGTGCGCGGCGAGGTCGCCGTGGTCGGGATCCCAGGGGCGGGGCGCGTGCGTACGGGGGAGCGCTTGCTCGACCTCGCCGGACGAGGCGCACGGGTGGTGCCGCTGTCGGCGCAGCCGCTGCTGGACGTCCAGTGGCCCGAGGGCTCGCCGGAGGCCTCGATCACGGTGGGCGGGACGGCCGAGCCCGGATCCCTGCTGGTGCTCACGCTCGCGGGGCAGACGGTCGAGGTGCAGGTCGGCCTGGACGGCACGTTCGAGGTCCCGGTCCAGGTGCCCCCCGGAGAGCACGAGGCGTCGGCCGTCCTGATCGATCCGATGGGTCGCCGACGCACGGCCCACGGCACGCTCATCCGGAAAGACGCCACCGCCCCGCGGTTTGAGCTCGACCTCGACTACGGCGGTCGTCGGTGATCGGGGCGGGTCCCTGGTGGTGGGCGCTGGTGGCGCACCTCGCTGGGGAGGCGTCGGCGGCACCGTGGCCGCTCGCGGTCGGCCCGCACGGGGTCCACCCGGGGGTGCCGGTCGTGGTGGAGGCGGCCTCGGTGGATGGTCGGGCCCCGTCGGACTGGGCGGCCGCGCCCACGCTCGTGGTGGAGGGTGCCGATCACGTCCTGTTGCCCTCGCGAGGGGCCGTGGGGCGGCTGTTGATCCAGCCCCGTCCGGACGCCGAGCGGGTGGCGCTGCGGGTGGGGGGGGCGGTGGTTGCGGCGATGGAGGTCACGCCGCCGGCGGCTCCCACGCTGGCGGTGCGGTCGACGACCAGCTGGGTGGACACCGGCGAGGTTCAGGTTCGCATCCTGGGGGCGGTGCGCCCGGAGCACCTGCAGGTCGTGCTCGGCGAGGGACGGGTGGTCGCGGTGGATCCGGACCCGGACGGGGTGGTCTTGCGGCTGGCGCTGGGGGACGAGGCGTACCCTCGGGTCGTCCCGATCGGGGTGCGGGATCTGTCCGATCCAGGCTCGGTGCCGGCCTGGGGTGCGGTCCGGTTGCGGGCGCGCCCCAACGTCCCCGTGACCACTGCGCCCGGCACGCGGGTCACGCTGTCGGTGGGCGGTCGGAGCTTTGGACCGGTGGTCGTCCCGGCGGAGGGCCGGGTGTCGATCCCCTTGGTCCAGGAGCCGGAGGACGCGGTCGCACGCATCGTGCTTCGGGATCCGTCGGGCAACGAGACGCGCCGGAGCTTCCCCCTGGCGTCGGGGCGGCCCGAGCCGGTGCTGGCGCTCGTCGAGGGGGCCTGGCGGGACGGCGCCCCGTCGCCCGGGGTGTGGCTGCACCTCCCGCGGGCCGCGGCCGACGATCCCGTCGTGTGCCAGGCGCCCGTGGTCGGCCGTCTCCCGGTGGTTGCGGGCCGGGATCCCTCCGAGCGGCGAATGGTGCTTCCCCTGGAGCCCCCGGCGCAGGGCTGGGAGCTGCGGGTGCGGTGCGACAGCCCCTCGGGCGGGGAGGTCACGTTCGCCGTGCCGCGCGCCGAGGGGGTGCCGTCGGCCCTACGGGTTCGGGTCTGGCCCGAGGTGCTCAGCGCCGACCTCCCGGTCGCGGACGTCGCCGTCACCCTGGAGAACGCGCTGGGTGAGCGGGTGGAGCCACGGGGCTCAGTGGACATCACCGCACGGTACGGCGAGGTCGTGTCCGTGCGCAGGCCCGGCGTCGGCATTCGCGCGGAGTACCGGGGACACGCCGTGGCCGAGGTGGGCGAGGACGTCCTGACGGTGCGGTGGACGGCGTCGGCGGGCGATGGCCCGACCCGGGAGGTGGAGGTCGCGTCGCTGGGACGGGATGAGCAGGGCAGGGCGCAGGTGGCGGTGCGCGCCGTCGACGCACTCGCCCGGCCCCTGGCGGACGTGTCCGTGTCCGTGGCCGCGGCGGGGGCACAGGATGAAGCGATCACCCGTCCCGATGGCTGGGCCACGCTCGCCCTCGCGGGCATCGGGCTGGGTCCTCAGCGGATCGCCCTGGTCGCAGAGGGCCGATCGATGGGGGCGGTGCTGGTGGATCCGGATCGCCCCGATCCTGCCGGCCCGGGGCGCCCCGATCTTGTGCGGGACGTGCCGGTTCGGGTCGATCCCGGACGGGTGGCCGAGGTGATGCTGGACGCGCCGGACAGCCAGGTGGTGCCTGGCGCGCGGCGTGGGGTCCCGATCGTCGCGCGGTTCCTCGATCGCAACGGACTCCCCGCCGCCGATCCGCGGCCCACGCTGGAGGCGCCCGAGGGGGTCGTGACCGGTCCCGAGGTCCAAGAGGACGGGGCGATCGCGTGGACCTGGCGCCCGTCCCCCGGACTGCGTCCCCGCCAGGTCACCCTGGTCGCGCGAAGCGAAGCCTTGGACCTCGAGGACGAGGTGCGGGTGCGGGTGGCGCCTGCCCCCCTGCGGCGGTGGATCGGGGTGGGCGCGGCGCTGCACTCCAACCTGGGCCGTCTGACCGTGCCCCGCGTCGACCTGGAGGCGACCTGGCGAATCGCGCTGACCCCGGCGGGTCGGTCCCGGGCGGGGCGAGGGGGCACCCCGGGGCTCGAGGTGGGCGGCGGAGTGTCCTGGTACGGTCGCACGCTGGCGTCCGATGGCCTCGAGGTCCCCGACGACACCGTGCGGATGGACCTGATCCCTGTGACCGCGCGCGTGGCGTTCCGCCAGTCGTGGCCCCTGCACGCCGTGTGGGTCGGGGCGGGCCTGGTGGTGGCGCCGTGGGTCGGCGTCGCCCGGGTCGACGGGGAGGTGGTGAGCCAGGGGGGCGGGGTGTTGTCGCCGGGTGTCGAGGGCACGGTCGGGTACGGCGTGCGCGTGCCGGGCGGCGAGATCGGCGTCCACCTTCGGGCGTCGTCGTTGTTCAGCCCGGGGACGCCGGAGAGCTTCTCGGGCTGGCTCGGGGGGATCGCGGTCGGGGCGACCTGGCGGGTAGCGTACTGATGGGAGGTCTCTTCGCCATGCTGACTCCCCGACGGTGCCGATGGGCGGCCGCGGTGCTCTGCGCCGGGGTCGTGGGGACCGGGTGCCGGGCGATCGCGATCGCCCCGGACGTGGACGCGGTGGACCCGCCGTGGGGCTTCAATGGCGAGGACACCACCGTGCGGGTGGTGGGCGCGGACTTCCTTCCCGCCAGCACGATCGCCGCCAGCGGCGACTCGTTCCGCGACGACGGCTTCGAGGTCGCGTTGGTGGATGGTGGGGTCTCGATGGGCCTCGACGTGGTGACGTGGCTCGACCGGTCGGCCTTGGAGATCGTGGTTCCGGCCGGGCTCACGGTGGGCACCTACGATGTCGCGGTCACCGATCCGCGTGGGCAGGTCGGGAGGCTGGCGGATGGGTTCGAGGTGCGGGACACCCGGGTCGACGCGCTCGACATCCAGGTGGATCGGGTCGTCGCAGAGGTGTTCGAGAACGTCGATCTCACCCTGCAGGTGGTGGACCCGTCCGGGCGTCCGGTCTCTCAGGACCTCCGGGTCGCCCTGCGGTTCGAGGCGGAGGAGGACGGGACGGCGCCAATCGAGTGGGAAGCGACGGGCCTGGAGGCGATCCGTCCCACCACGCTGGGCCTCGAGGGCCAGCTGGGAGACGACGGGGTGGCGGTGGTCGCGTTGCGCGCGACCTCGCCTGGACCGGTGCGCGTGACCGCTGTGTCGACGGGGGGCGAGGTCCCGGTTCGAAGCGACGACGTCACCGTGGAGTGGACCCGTGGATCGGCGCTCGGGGTCGACGTCACACTGCCGTCGCCGGACTTCGAGGCCACGGTGGGGGACGCGTTCGAGGTGGTGCTGCGTCCGCGGGATGCGTTCGGGAACCCCGCGCCCGACGTCGTGTTCGACGCCGTGCTCGCCGAGGTCTGCGGTGGCCTTCGCCAGGACGTGCGGGTGCAGGGCGACACCGTCGTCGAGGTGTCGATGCAGCGGGCGAGCGGCCGTCCCAGCTGCGACGACAACGGCCTGGAGGTGTTGGGGGCGGTCTCCGGGGCCTCCGAGCCATTCGACGTCGAGCCCGGTCTGCCCAACGCGCTGTTCGTGATCACCACGGGACAGGCCTCGCTGGTCGCGGGCGACCGTCTCACCGTGACCGTGTCGGCCTTCGATGCCTTTGGCAACGTCACGCCGTACTCCGGCCGCATCGACGAGGTGCTGGATGGCGCGGATCCGGCGTTCGACGTCGCGTGCTCTGCACCCGGTCAGGGCATCAGCGTGGCGTGCTCCGTCCAGATCGTGCGTGCGGGAGGCGCGCGCGTCCTGACGGTGGTCGACGAGGACGGCCTCACCGGGTCCTCCACCCCCTACGAGGTGACGGCCGCCGAGGCGGATCACCTGCTGGTGACCCCGGCCGAGTCCCGCTGGACCGCGGGGGAGCTGGTGGAGGTCGGGTTGCGGGCCGAGGATGCCTGGGGCAACGACCTCGGCGTGCCACCCGTCGGAGCGGTGGCGTTCACCGACGATCGCGGGGCGGTCCCGTGTACGCCGTCGGGCGAAGGAACCTGGTCCTGCCGCCGAGACGAAGCGGGGGAGGACCTCACCCTGACCGGCACCGCCGTGATCGGAGGGGTGTCGGCCTCGGGCATGGCGTCGTTCCATGTGGACAATGCAGGCCTCGCGGCGCTGGGCGTGTCCGTGTCCTCGACGGACGTCCGGGCCGGGGACCGGGTGGACGTCCAGGTTCAGGCGGAGGATGCGTTCGGCAACCCGTGGGTGGTGCGCACCGGCGGAGAGGCGGCCTCCGTGTCCTCGCCGTCGGCCGAGGGGGGGGCGGTGTCCGCGGTGCTCGACGCGGCGGCCCAAGCCAACCTCAGCCTTCGACTCGTGCAGGCGGGCACGGCGACCATCACCGCCACCGTCACCACCCCGCAGGGAGGCGCTGAGGGAAGCAAGGGCGGCATCTTGGTGCGGGCAGGCACGGCCACTTCGCTCCAGGTCTCGTTTCCGCGCCCATGGGTGGCCTCGGGCGAGGTCACGACCGTGCGCGCGGAGACCAAGGACGCCTACGGCAACCGCGCGAGCCGGTCGACC
>JAUHWK010000556.1 GCA_030424555.1 bacterium
GCGCCTGGGGCGTCCCCTTCATGAACACGACCACTCGATCGCCATGGACCAAGGCGGAGAGTCGCTTGCGGAGCCCCGCGTCGAGCGGGCTCGCGGCGTCGGGTGTGTGCAGGTCGTCGCCAGCCATCAGACCCCCTTGGCCGGGACCCGGCCGGCCGCTGTCATAACCAGCCCGCTGAGGGCCCGAGGCGATAGCCGCTTGCATGACCGACGCCCGCCCCCACCCGCTCCCGGATCCGTCGCCGCGCCCCCCGCGGCTCACGGCGTACGTCCTGCCGTCCCACCGGTATGTGCCGGGGCTCCATGCCCACCCCCGTCACCGGGACCCAGCCTTGGGCCCGCACCTTCCCACGGTGCCCGCGGAGGATGCCGTGCGGTGGGGCCTGGATCTGCTGGCGCAGGGCTACCTGTGGGAGGCCCACGAGGTCTGGGAGGGGGCGTGGCACCTGCGAGGGCCCGGTCCGGAGCGCGAGGTGCTCCAGGGGGCGATCCAGGTGGCGGCGACGGCCTTGCTCCTGCACCTCGGACGCCTGCGGGCGGCGCGGATCCAGGGGGAGCGGGCCGCCAGGCGCCTGGCGCCGCTGCACGGGGTGGTCGGCGGGCTGGGGGTGGAGGGGCTTCGGGACGGGCTGCGCGCGGTGCTGGCTGGGGAGCAGACCCCGTGGCACAGGGTGTGGCGCGGAGGGGTGCGATGACGGACAGTCGGCGAACGGTGCGGGTCGTGGCGGCCGCGATCGTGGACGCGGGGCGGGTGCTGGCGGCACGCCGGGCGCCCGACGCGGCACGAGGGGGCCTGTGGGAGCTTCCCGGCGGGAAGGTGGAGCCAGGCGAGTCCGACGCGGACGCCCTGGTGCGCGAGATCCAGGAGGAGCTGGGGGCCGAGGTGATCGTCGACCGGTTCCTCGGCGAGGCCACCCACGACTATGGCGACATCCGGATCACGCTCGCGGCGTGGGCGTGCCGTCCAGCGCGCGAGGCCACCTTCACCCTTCACGAGCACGACGCGGTGCGGTGGCTGGGTCCGGAGGCGCTCGACACGGTGGCGTGGGCCCCGGCCGATGTGCCGCTGTTGGAGGCCGTCGCCGAGGCGCTACGGCAGCCGTAGGCGGTTCACCCGGCCGGCGGCGCCGCGGGATCCCGGGTGGACCCTGGGAGGTGAGGGAACAGGGCGGTGGCGGCGACCACCGCCGAGGACATCACGATCAGGTTGAGCAGGGGGATCATCAGGCCGAAGAACGTGGTGACCCCGAGCCCGGCGGCCAGGGCGGGGTGCTCCCGCAGCATCGCGAGCTTGGCCCGGTAGGGCCAGCGGCGCCGGGACGTGGGGTAGTCGAACATCTCGCGGGCGAGGAACGCGGAGGACAGCGCGCCGGTGAGCACCGGCCAGGCGAGCTCGCCCGCCCCCGGCACCAACAGCACAGGCAGCATCGCCCCCAGACACAGGCCGTACAGGACGATCGACAGCAGGGAGTGCCGGATGCCTTGGAGGATGTCGCCGAGGATCTGAGACCACCCGGTGTCGTCGACCGGAAGGGTGCCGTCCATGGTCTCGACCGTGGCGCTCAGCCGATCGTACAGGGGGCCGGCGAACACCCCGCCCAGCAGCCAGGAGACCACCACCATCACGCCGATCAGGGCGGCGCGGGTGAGGAACACGGTCACGCCATGCAGCAGGGCCCATCCCCACGCATCGGGGGTGGGGCCGACAAGCCAGGCGATCAGGTCGGGGGCCACATGCGGGGTGTCGTGACCAGCCTGCGCAAGCCGCCGAACACGGCGAGGATCCCGGTGCCCACGGCGCCGATCCCGTCGATGGGACCGGGCGCAGACGGAAGGGCAGGGGGCGTGGCGTGGGAGGACACCGGCGATCCTGGGCGATACCGCCCCCACGTGACACGGCACCCCTCCCATCGCGACCCCCGACGCGCGGCCCAGGCCGAAGGCGTCGTCCTCAGCGCGATCGGCCGCGCGTGGGACCGGGAGTGCCGGTCGCGGTTTCAAGGCACGATGAGTCGTCCGACCCTCGCCTTGCACGAGGGACAGGGCCGGTGGGGGTTCTGGCGCCCGGAGGACCGCACCCTGTCGCTGTCACGGGGCCTGGTGATGGCGCACCCCTGGGGAGCCGTGCTGGAGGTGCTGCGCCACGAGATGGCCCACCAGTATGTCCACGAGGTGCTCGCCGTGCGGGAGGCACCCCACGGGCCCGTGTTTCAGCGCGTGTGCGCGGAGCGGGGGATCGACGGGTCGGCCGCGGGGTTGCTGTCGGAGGTGGGGGAAGAACCGGCGGTGCTGCGGCGCATTCGCAAGGTGCTCGCGCGGGCGGACGGCCCCGACACCGCGGAGGCCCGCACGGCGTCCCGGCTCGCGTGGCGGATGATGGCCCGCCACGGGGTCGAGGAGGCGGCCCTGCGGGCGCAGGCGGGGGTGGTGGCGCGGGTCGTCGGGCCGTCTCGCGCGCGGCACCCGACGTGGTGGTCGCTGCTGATGGGGGTGCTGGGGAGCACCTGGGCGGTGGAGGTCACGCGCATCGCATCGTTCGACGTGGCCCGAGACGCTCAGGGGACCGCGTTCGAGCTGGTGGGCACCCCCGCCCAGGTGGCGATCGCCGAGCACGTCGTGGCGTGGTTCGAGGACGCTGCCGCGCGGGCGTGGCGGGGGCATCAACGCACCACGGGAGCGCGG
>JAUHWK010000557.1 GCA_030424555.1 bacterium
CGACGTCGAACGGGATCTCGTGGACGTCCACCGAACCGGTCAGCGCGACGTCGAGCTCCACCTCCGCGACGTCGAACGGCGCGAACGAAGGCAACGTGACGACGTTCCCCGCGGGGAACGAGACCCGCCCGTCCGGGCTCGTCACCGTCGCGATCGCCGTCGTCAGCCCGGTGACGCCGACGTTCTTCACGAACAGCCACAAGCGCCCGACCTCGCCGGCGTGCAGGTCGCGGCGGTCGTGTGCGGGTTCGGCGCCGCCCAGTACCCGTTCATCGTCACCCCCGACGTGTCGTTTCCCTCGGCCGCCGCCCCGGATCCGGTGCTGGAGGTGGTCGCGTACGGGATGACCCTCGGCCTGGTCCTGCTCGCCCCGGCGTACCTGTGGCTGTTCCGCGTGTTCAAGGGCCACACCACCGACCACCCGCTGGCATGAACCCCACAATCCCCTTGCTGGCCGAATCCTCCGCAACGTGCGACAAGCCCCTGACCATCGGTCCGGAGGAGTCCCTCATGTCCCGTCTGTCCGCCGTCACGCTGGCCGCTGCCGCCGTCTCCCTGCTCGCCCCTGCGGCCGCCCTGGCCGACGAGACCGCCGAGGTCTGCGTGCTGACGTCGGTCGAGACCCTCACGGCCCCCAAGAAGCCGAACATCTTCGAGACCATCCTCGACTGCGGCGGCGAGCCCGACGAGGCCCAGTCCCGCGCGGCCATCCTGGTCAACAACGCCATGAACGAGGCCGACGCGCTCGAGGTCATGGTCGACCTTGGCTACGAGGTCGAGACCGGCACCACCTGGACCTCGTACACCGGCCGCGAGATCCTCGGCCGCTACGTGCTCGTCCTCAACACCGCCTCCGAGGGTGCCGCCCCCAAGGCCGCCCCGGCTCCCGCGGCGCCCCCGGTCCCGGTCGCGCCGATCGACGAGCTCCCCGAGGCCGAGGATGCGGCCGATGGCTCGATGAGCGACGAGGGCCTCGACGACTTCGAGGACATGGGCGACGACGACGACCTCTGAGCCGTCGTCCTCAGGACGCGGCCTGCACCGCGTCCGCCTGCATCGCATCCGCCAAGCTGTCCTGAACCGCCTGCACCATGGCGGCCAGCTCGTGCTGTGAGCTCGGATCCAGGCCGCCGAAGATGTCGTCGAGCACGCCGTTGCACACGCCGACGAGGCGCGGGAACAGCTCGCGGGCGTAGCGCGTGGGGGAGATCAGCATCGCCCGGCCGTCCGACGGATCGGGGGTGCGCTCGATCCAGCCATCGTCCTCCATCTTTCGGAGAAAGCGGCTGACGGTGACCTCGCTGATCGCCAGCTCCTGGGCCAGCTCCCGGGCGTTGAGCGGACGGCGCGCGTTGAACAGGACGATCAGCGCGTTGGCGCTGGCCGGCGTGATGCCGTCGCTGCCCTCCGCCTCCATCAGCTGGGCCGAGCGGCTCAAGATCTGCTGGTGGATCCGACTGAACGTGAGCATCAGCTCGGTCTGGAACCGGCGACTCGCCAGCGCGGGATCGTGCACCATCAGGGCCTCCGTTCCGGATCTTACCCCTCAATTCCTTACCCTGCTAAGCGATGGGGCCCGAGCCCGTGCAACCCCCGATCCACCGCGATCTGCGCCGCACACGTCCTCGTCGCCCGCCCTTCGCGCCCCGAGATCTCCCCCATCGCCACGGACCATGCCCGGGAATCGACGGATGAGGGTGGACGGTCGGCCCCACGCCGTGGCATCCTCCGGGTGGTTTTGGGGGTACGATGGCGGCGACCGGATCATGGCGACCCCGTGGGATCGCCGCCTTGGCGGGCGGCTTCGCCCTCGCGTGCTCCTCCGCCACCATCGCGGACAAGGCCCCGGCCGGTCCCCTGGTTGACGACCCAGAGGCCCCCGTCGACTCTGGCCTCGGCGCCGACACCTCGGCCGCACCCGCCTGCACGGAGGTGCTCGCGATCGATCCCACCGATGGCACCGAGTCGGCGTTCTACCGGGGGCTGATCCGCGTCGACCTGTCCGAGGATGGCCGTGAGCTGCTGGAGGTCGAGCTCCGGGACGCCCAGGGCGCTGACCTGCAGGGCACCGTGGTCCGCTGGTCCGAGGACGGGACGCGCGCCCTGATCGGCGGCCCCGTGCCGCTCGAGCCCTCGATGCTCCACACCCTGCGCCTGTCCACCGACTGTGGCGACGTCCAGACCACGTTCGTCACCTCCGCGTCCGGCCAGGCGATCGCCACCGCGTCGGTCCCCGTGCGCGGCTACCTGGTCGACGCCCGCAAGGTCCGCAGCCTGGTGCCCGCCCTCGACGATCGCGCCTTGCGCCTCGCCGCCGCCAGCCTGGACGCCTACGCCATCCGCATCGAGGCGTGGAGCCCCTCCGCCCGGGTGTACGGCGCCTCCTTCCTCGCCCTGCCCCCCCACCCCGACCTGGGCCACGCCTGCGATCGCCGCGTGGTCGTCGGCGGCGACCTCGGCTGGCCCCTCACCGAGAACCCCTTCCTGCGCATCGATCGCTCCGGCGTCGAGACCATCCTGCCGATGGCCTGGGCGGGACCCCTCGGGCTCGCGGCCGCGGCCCTCGACCAGCCCATCGACCACCGCGCCTCGGTCCACGTGCTGCGGTTCGCGTTGTCGGCCGCCGTCAGCCCCGACCGGCAGACCCTCGACGGGATGCGGATCACGACC
>JAUHWK010000558.1 GCA_030424555.1 bacterium
TCAGCCTCGCGCACCGCGATGGAGCGACCATCGAGCTCCTGGCCGTCGAGCGCGTCGATCGCCGCCTTGGCGTCCTCCGCGTTGACGAAGGTCACGAACCCGAACCCGCGGGAGCGGCCGGTCTCGCGATCGAGGATCACCTTGGCCTCCGAGACCTCGCCGAACTTGGCGAACGCATCGTGGAGGGAGTTGTCGTCCGTGGCCCACGCGAGGCCACCACAGAACAGCTTCATCGTCTCATCCTGACTTGCCGGACGCGAGGGGAGTCATCCACCGAAGACCGCGCGTCCGCCGGCCCCGGGTGGTCCTGCAACATTCCATCCATCTGTCTGTTGCGAGAACCGACCGGGCTGGCATCTGTCGAAGGCGGACCGCCCATAACGCACGTACGGGGGTGCGTCGAGAGGGCCACAACTCAGGTTCCGGCCCCGCGATCACGGTCCCGGCTGCGTGCCTCGTCCCACGCAGCGCCCGGCGGGTGCTCCAGGCGCCGCACGCCCGCGACCAGATCCCCGGCGAGAACCTCCGCCAGGTCGGTGACCGTGACCAGGCCGATCAAGGCCCCGTCCTCATCGACGACCGGGTACCGGCGCACGCCGTCCCCGATCAGACGAAGCGCGACCGTGAACGCATCGTCGGTGGGGGCGGCCTGCATCACGGAGCGGCTCATGTGGTCCCGAACGGACCCGGTGGGATCTCCGTGGAAGCGCGCGTTCGCCAGCACGCGCAGCGCGTCCATCTCGGAGAACACCCCGACAGGGCGACGGGCGTCGTCGACCACCACGGCGCCCGAGAAGCCACGCGCCGCCAGGCTTCGCAGCGCCTCTGAGACGGGATCATCCGGCCGCAGCACGTGGACGTTGCGCGTCATCACGTCCGCCACCGTGGCCTGGCTCGCGTCGATCGGGTGGTTCATCGTGGGCTCCTCGTCGGCCTTCTCGCCTAGCCAGGACCGTGCCACTTGCTCGAACCCCGCGCCCCAAGCCCCCACACAACCCGGTGACTCTCCCTGTTCGTCCACGATCATGCGCCGATCGGCTGCACCCGCATCCAGCCATCCCCACCCGGATGCATGCCCCCGCGCCAGGCCCCCTCTCGCCGGATCCGAGGACAGACCACCGTGTGAGATGCCACAGATCCTGGCGCACGGGTGGGCTGAATCCCCCGTCTCGTGGCCACGGGATCAGACGACGCTGGCCCGCCGTCCGTCGGCGACCTGGATCCCCTCGGCGCGAAAGCGCGCACGCAGCGCGTCGACCCCGTGGACGTGGGCGAACCGAGCCTCTTGCGCCGAGATCGGCTGGGCCCACCACAGGCGGAACCCGGGAAGCGCAGCCGCACACGCCGGCCACTGATCCCCCAGCGGGTACGGTGGGCTGATCAACACCCAGGACAGCGCCGACTGGGGAAGCCACGGCGCCCCCACCGGCACCAACGCCCCCTCGTCCAGCGCGGGCAGCGACCCCTCCACATGCCGCCACGCCAGCATCGTGAGGAGCCGGACGTGCCGCCCGTCCTCGTGGTTGGACAAGGCCAGGAAGCTGGTCGCGATCCGCCCCCGCGTCAGGCGGGTCGACAGGTACAGGAACGGTCCCCCGGGTGCCCGAGGCTCGAAGGTCACCACCCCGAACGATCGATGTCGCCGACGCATCGGCCCGATCAGCACCTGGCCGAACCGACGGGGTTCGTGGCTGGTGATCCAGGAGGAGAGCAGGCCGACCTCGGGCCGATCGTTCATCGGCGTCGGCTCGCGGTTCGACGTCGCCCCGTCCACTGCGTGCATCCCAGCACACACCGAGCGGCCGACAGGGGGGCAGGCGTGGGGTCACCGTGTCCGACCATGTGCGTGCCTCCAGGCCACAGTCTTCCCTACCCCGCAGTCGCTGCGTGCGGCCGGAGCGCACACTGGCACGCGCGATGCGACAGGGCTGCTTCCAAGGTCGGCCCCGGAACGCCCCTCCTCTCGGAGACACGGCATCCCCTCGAATCCCCCCCATGCCGGGCGCCGGGGTCGGCCTTCTCCTCCTCTCGGGTGGCACACCCCCTGGATCCGGCGTTACCCGCGCCGGGTCGTGCCGCGTCCAGCGGCCTGGAGGTCCCCATGGCGAACAAGACTGCCCGCAACAAGGCGAAGCTCAAGGCCAAGCAGCGCAAGCGTCAGGCCCGTCGGTTCGGCCTGCTCAAGGTCCGCAAGCCCGGTGGGCGCATGAAGGGCCGCGTTCGCAAGACCACGCTGCAGAAGCGCTGATCGCCGCTGGGCTCCCCCAGAGCCAGCCCCCGGGTTGGCTCGGCGGGATTCCCAGCATCTCGGGTGTCCACAGCCCCGCCAACCATGACCTCTGTGTCGTGGTCGGCGGGGCTGGATGCCGTGGTGCATCGACCCCCGGGGTGCCCGACGCTCTGACCCGCCATCGGGGTCGAGGGGACCGCGAGGGTCCAGGTCAAGGACGGTGGACGTCCACGCTGAAGCCATCCTCACCGGATGCCGCGCCTGCCCCGCCGCCCTGACCTCCAGATCCGGGCTCGCCGCGCTGGATCGTCACCTGGGTGAGGGTCACATCGCCCGACGCGACCCACACGCCCACGGTGGGGCCGCCTGCACCGCCCCCTCCTGGGCCACCGTCTCCGCCGCGACCGCCCCCGCCTCCGGCACCGCCGCCATGGTCGTC
>JAUHWK010000559.1 GCA_030424555.1 bacterium
GGCGGCGGGGACGGGCCGGGAAGAGATCTACGACGGGCTGGACAACGACTGCGATGGCGAGGTGGACGAGGGCCTCGAGGACGTCGCGCTGTACGTGGACGCAGACCAGGACGGCTGGGGCGTGGGTCCGGCGCGGGTGGGCGCGTGCGGGGACGCGATCCCTGGGGTGGCGGCGCGACGGGGCGACTGCGACGACACCCAAGGCGCGATCTCGCCGGACGCCGCCGAGATCGCCGGCAACGGCACGGACGACGACTGCGACGGTCGCACGGACGAGACCGAGCTTCCGGTGGGCACGTCGGCCGCAGCCGTGGTGGCGGCGGCGGTGGCGCTGGGGCCCGGCGAGGTGATCCAGCTGGCCGGGGGCTCTTGGTCCGTGAACCTCGAGCTTCCGGAGGGGTTCCAAGGGGTGTTGGCCGGCGAGGGCTGTGGGCGGACCGTGCTGATCGGCGCCGCCACGGCGGGCGCCCCCACCGTGGCGATGACCTCGGGGGGGCTCGAAGACCTGACGATCACCGGGGGCACGTTGGGGGGCCTCGCGGTCGCGGGCGGTGCCACCGTTCGGCGGGTCTGTGTGGAGGGCAACAGCCACCCCGACGACGGGGGCGGTGTCCGCGTGCTGGGGGCGGCCCACCTCGAGGACACCCTGATCACGGACAACGTGGCGATCGACAAGGGCGGCGGCCTGCTGGTCAAGGTCCTCCCCGAGGGGAAGCGCTTCACCGCGGACCGGATTCACGTGCGTGGCAACACGGCGTTCAACCTCGGCGGAGGGGCCGCCGTGTTCGGGTCCAGCACCTTTCGTGCGTCCACGTTCGCAGGCAACGTCGCCACGTGGCGCGCGGGGGGGCTCGCGGTGTGGCAAGGCAGTGGCACGCCCGACGTGGTCATCGAGCACGCCACGTTCGTCGGCAACGTCACCACGACGGATGCCACGGATCCCTACCAGAGCGCGCGCGAGGGCACTTCCCTGTTCGTGGCCTACCCGGGCTCCCTCACCGCCTCCCACGTCCTCATCGCCCACGAGGCCCGCGACGAGGTGCCGGTGGTCGTGCAGGCGGACGCGGGCTTCGACGCCTCGGCGATCGGGTTGTGGGACGTCGGCGATCCGGAGATCGGGTGGTACGGCCGCACAGGAGGCTCCTTCGTCCCCACGTTCTCGTGGTTCGACGACGCGATCCGCGGCCCGGCTCGGTTCGTGGGGTACGACCCCGCCGAGCACCCGGCCGGGTGGGATCTGCGCTTGATGCCGGACTCGGCGTTCGTGCAGGCGGGCGATGCCAGCACCACGGGGCAGATCGAGGATCTCGGGGCCTACGCGGGACCGGCCGCCCCGGCGGACGGCGAGGCCTTTCGGTTTGAGGACCTCGATGGCGACGGCCTGATCGACGCCTGGGAGACCTGGCATCGGCTCGCGACGTGGCGCGACGACGCGGACGAGGACGTGGACGCGGATGGCCTCGACGCGGCCGGCGAGCTGGCAGCGTCCACCGACCCCCGCGATCCCGATGGGGACGGCGACGGCGTGCTCGATGGCGCGGAGGTGGCGGCGGGGGCCGATCCGCACAACCCCTCGGACCACGATCCCGTCCCGATCCTCCAGGTGCCGTCGGGCGTGGTGCTCGGAGACACGGTCACGTTGGACGGATCCTGGTCGTTCGACCCCGACGGCGACGCGCTCGCCGTGTCGTGGACCCTCACGGGCCCGGGGGTGGCCACGCCGTCCCCTGCGACCGGCCTCACCCCAGCCTTCACGCCGGACGTGGCCGGCGAGTGGCAGCTCACCCTCACGGTGTCCGACGGCCGGGTCCAGCGGAGCGCCGTGGCGATGCTTCGGGTGGTGGACGGGCCGACGGTGTCCGACACCGACCCGCTGTCGGGCTTCGCCGACGGGTCTGCGGGCTCGGAGATCACGGTCCCGCAAGGCACCTGGAGCGACACGACCGTGGACGTCGCTGCCCCAGGGCTGCGGCTGGTGGGCGTGTCGGGGGACCGGGAGACGGCGATCGTGCGCGGCGCAGGCACCGCGCCGGTCTTGTCCATCGGGGCCAACACCGAGGTCGAGATCGAGGGCCTGACCCTGGAGCACGGCGGGGGAGGCCACGGCGGGGTGATCGACTGCCACGGGTGCGATCCGGCCGAGGCCGGGTGCAACGGGCCCAGCCGGATCTGGCTGCGCAACGCGGTCGTCCGCGATGGCGGGGTCACGGGCAATGGGGGCGTGATCCACCTCGACCACTGCCTTCTGATCGCCGAGGACTCCGTCATCGCGGAGGGGTCTGCCGGCGGGTACGGCGGGTTGATCCGGGGCGCCGCTGCGTCGGTCACGCTGTACCGGTCCACGCTGGCGGACGGCACGGCGGTCGACGGCGGGGGGCTCGTGTTCTTGGATGGGGACGGCGCCCTCGAGGCGTGGTCGTCCGTGTTCGTGGATGGCCGGGCGACCGGCGGTCCCGGCGAGGGCCTGCTGCTCCGACCGCACTGGGGCTACAACGATCCGAGTCGCCTCCAGCAGTGCGTGTTCGCAGACCACGGCACGTCCGGGTTCCTGGTGGCCGTCGACGACTCCGCCGTGCTGGTCGAGGACAGCGTGTTCCTCGCCAACCAGGCCCTGGGCGGGGCGTTCGTGGTGGGCGACGGCGCCCGCTGGGTCGTCGGGAGCGTCCTC
>JAUHWK010000560.1 GCA_030424555.1 bacterium
CCCTCGGGATCCGGCGAGCCGTCAAACGCCAGGGTGGTGTCGCGCACCTTCTTGAGGGAGGTGTACTTCCAGGACTCCATCGCCGTCGTGGGCCAGCCGAGGGCGTGGAACCGCGCCGCCGCCTCGCCGCGCACGGCCGCAACCGGACCGGTCGGGCCCTGTCCCGTCCACGCCGCGTGGCCTGTGGGCTGCACGGTGTCGTGAGATGCCGACATCAGGCCACCGCCTCGCGCAAGCCGGCGTACCCGGTCTCCTCGAGCTCCAGCGCGAGCGACTTGTCTCCGGAGCGGACGATGCGTCCGGCGGCGAGGACATGGACGACATCGGGCACGATCTCGTCGAGCAGGCGCTGGTAGTGGGTGACGAGCAAGAAGGCGCGGTCGGGGCTGCGCAGGCTGTTGACCCCGCGGGCGACCACCCGCAGCGCGTCGATGTCGAGGCCGGAGTCGGTCTCGTCCAGCACCGCGAGCGTGGGCTGGAGTACCAACAGCTGGAGGATCTCGTTGCGCTTCTTCTCACCGCCCGAGAACCCGACGTTGACGAACCGGTTCTTGAACGCCGGATCCATCTCGAGGAACGCCATCTTCTCCTTGAGGATCTTGAGGAAGGCGGCGGGCTGGAGCTTGTCCTCCCCGTTGGCCTCCCGCACCGCATCGAGCGCGGTGCGCAGGAAGTAGGCGTTGGTCACGCCGGGGATCTCCACCGGGTACTGGAACCCGAGGAACAGGCCCGCAGCCGCGCGCTCCTCGATCTCCAGGTCCAGCAGGTCCTTGCCGTGCCAGGTGACGGTGCCGCTAGTGACCTCGTAGGCGGGATCGCCCGCCAGCACCTTGGCCAGGGTGGACTTGCCGGCGCCGTTGGGCCCCATGATGGCGTGGACCTCGCCGGGGTTCACGGTGAGGGTGAGCCCCTTGAGGATGGGGGTCCCCTCGACCGTCGCGTGCAGATCCTTGATCTCGAGCATGATGTCCGTCCGACAGTTCAGTTTGAACGAGTAGAGTGGTGTGGAACTCAGCCCACTGCGCCCTCGAGGCTCACCGCGAGGAGCTTCTGCGCCTCGACCGCGAACTCCATCGGGAGCTTCTGGAAGACGTCCTTGCAGAACCCGTTGACCACCAGGCTGACGGCGTCCTCCTCGCTCAGGCCGCGCTGGCGCAGGTAGAGCACCTGCTCGTCGCTGACCTTGGAGGTGGTGGCCTCGTGCTCGACGGTGGCCGAGGGGTTGCGCACCTCGACGTACGGGAAGGTGTGGGCACCGCAGGCATCCCCGATGAGCAAGGAGTCGCACTGGGTGAAGTTGCGGGCGCCCGCCGCCTTGGGGTTGATCTTGACCAGCCCGCGGTAGGCCTGGTCGGACCGGCCTGCGCTGATCCCCTTGCTGATGATCGTGGACGTGGTGTTGCGCCCGAGGTGGATCATCTTGGTGCCGGTGTCGGCCTGCTGGCGGTTGTTGGTGACGGCGACCGAGTAGAACTCGCCCACGCTGTGGTCGCCCTTGAGCACCACGCTCGGGTACTTCCAGGTGATCGCGGAGCCGGTCTCGACCTGGGTCCAGGAGATCCGGGAGCCGTCGCCCTTGCAGATGCCCCGCTTGGTCACGAAGTTGTAGATGCCGCCCTTGCCGTGCTCGTCGCCGGGGAACCAGTTCTGGACGGTGCTGTACTTGATCTCGCCGTTGCCCTCGGCCACCAGCTCGACCACCGCCGCGTGCAGCTGGTTCTCGTCGCGCTGGGGGGCCGTGCATCCCTCCAGGTAGGACACGTACGCCCCGTCCTCGACCACGATCAGGGTGCGCTCGAACTGGCCCGTGTTGCGCTGGTTGATCCGGAAGTAGGTGCTCAGCTCCATCGGGCAGCGCACGCCCTTGGGGACGTACACGAAGCTGCCGTCGGTGAAGACGGCGGAGTTGAGGGCCGCGAAGAAGTTGTCGTACAGCGGCACGACGCTGCCGAGGTGCTGGCGGACGAGCTCGGGGTGCTCCTTGACCGCCTCGGAGATCGAGCAGAAGATCACGCCCGCGTCGGCGAGCTCCTTGCGGAAGGTGGTGGCGACGCTGACGCTGTCGAACACCGCGTCGACCGCCACACCGGGCTTGTCGGCCGAGGGCGCGGACTGCGGGGCGTCGGGATCGGGCACCACCCCCGCCAGCGCGGCCCACTCCTTGACCGGCACGCCGAGCTTCTCGAACGTGGCGAGGAGCTCCGGATCGACGTCGTCGAGTGACTTGGGGGCGTCCTTCGCAGACTTTGGCGCGGAGTAGTAGCTGATGCCCTGGTAGTCGATCGGGGCGTGCTCGGGCTTCTGCCAGGTGGGCTCAGTCATCGTGAGCCAGTGGCGGTAGGCCTTGAGGCGCCACTCGGTGAGCCACGCGGGCTCGCCCTTGCGGCGGCTGATCTCGCGGACGACGTCCTCGTTGAGGCCGGGCGGGAGGGTGTCGGCCTCGATGTCGGTGGACCAGCCGTGCTCGTAGGACTTCTGGAGCTGGCGATCGATCGCGGCGTCGCTCATGACTCGCTCCGGTGCAAGGTGGAGATGGTTGCCGACGTGGGGCAGGACGCCCTCGCGGCCAAGGGGGGAGCAGGACGTGGAGGGCCTGCGAGCTCCGCGAGGCTCACCCCACGGAGGGCCGACACCACCGCGCCGTTGATGCGGGGCCAG
>JAUHWK010000561.1 GCA_030424555.1 bacterium
GCCGTCGCCGCGACCAATCGAGGAGCGCCTTGCGCGCGCGATCGGCGGCGTCGCGGGGGCCGTTCATCGGTTCCGCAGAGCCTCTTCGATCTTGGTGTAGATCCCGCCGAACCCGCCGTTGCTCATGATCGCGACCACGTCGTGGGGCAGGACCTGGGCGGCGACCACCGTGGCGATCGTCGCGGGGTCGGGCAGCACCTGGGCCTCCCCTCCCTGGGCGGAGATCGCGTGGACCAACCCGTCGATGTCGAGGCGCTCGTCCTCGGGGATGCGCGAGGTGTCGTAGGGCGGCGCGAGGACCACGCGGTCTGCTGCGTGGAACGCCGCCGCGTAGGCGTCTTGGAACACCGCGCGGCGGCTGGTGGCGCTGCGGGGCTCGAAGATCGCCCACAGCCTGCGGCCGCCAAAGCGCGTGCGCAAGGCCTCCAGCGTGAGCCGCACGGCCGTGGGGTGGTGGGCGAAGTCGTCGAGGACCGCAACCCCGCCGGGCTGTCCCAGCAGCTCCTGGCGGCGCTTGATGCCGCGGAAGGACGCGAGCCCGGCGCCGATGGTGGCGGGATCCAGGCCCCGGTGGGTGGCGACCGCGACCGCGGCGACCTGGTTGGCCAGGTTGTGCTCGCCGACCATCGAGGACGTGAACTGTCCGAGGGGGGACCCGTCGCGCAGCACGGTGAACGTCATCGTGCCCGACTCGGCGTCCACCGCGTCGACCCGGCCGTCCCAGGTCTGGCCTGGGCCGTACGACCACACGGTGCAGGCGGCCTTGGCGGCGATCCGGCGCACCTCGGGGTCGTCCCCCCGCGCGATCAGCAGGCCGTCCTCCCCGAGCTGCTCGACCAGCATCGCGAACGCGGCGCGCACGTCGTCCATGCTGTCGTAGATGTCGACGTGGTCGAGCTCGACGCTGGTGAGCACGGCGGTGTCGGGCCGGTAGTGGACGAACTTGGGGACCTTGTCGAAGTAGGCGGTGTCGTACTCGTCGCCCTCGATCACGAACTCGGGCCCGGTCCCTGCGCGGGCGGAGCGATCGAAGTTGGCGACCACGCCACCGACCATCAGCCCCGGGTCGCGCCCAGCGTGCTCGAGCAGCCAGGCGATCAGCGAGGTGGTGGTGGTCTTGCCGTGGGTGCCGGACACGACGATGCTGTGGCGGTGCGCGAGGAAGCCCACGCCGAGCAGCTCAGGCAGCGACAGGTAGGGGAGGTCGCGGGCTCGGAGCGCCTCGGCCTCGGCGTACACGGCCCGCACGACGTTGCCGACGACGACGACGTCGGGGTTGTGGTCGAGGTTGGAGGCCTCGAACCCTTCCATCACCTCGATGCCGGCCGCGGCGAGCACGTCGGACATGGGCGGGTACACGCCGGTGTCGGACCCGGTGACCGTGTAGCCGAGGTCCTTGGTCATCACGGCGACCGCGCCCATCGCGGTGCCGCACACCCCCATGAAATGCAGGGTGGCCGGGGGGGCTGGCAGCTCGTGCACGCGGGGCATCGTCCCTCCGACATCCGCCCGGCCGTAACCGGGTCCACCCTCGCGGCCATCGCCTGCGTCGCGAGCCGTCTCGCCTTGTCGGGATCGTTCGATCGCGTGCGATTCCGGGCGCGCGGGCCGATACAGGGCGAGGGAGTCGAGGTTCGAGACGTGCGCCGAGTTCCCAGCCCAGTCCTGAGCCGCCCCTGGTGGCGTGTGCCCCTGATGGTGACGGGGTGGGTGTTTGGCGCCCTGGCCACGTGTCCGGGCCAGGCGTGTGCGGGCGAGCCGTTTCGCTGGGTGGCCCGTCCCGTCGTCGTGCCCGCCGGGCAGACCGCACGGCTCACCTTGGATCTCCACGTTCCCGCCGGCGTTGACGCCATCGAGTACGAGGTCGAGGTCTCTTCGTCGGATGAGGCGCACTTCCAGGTGGGACCGCTCGAGCTCGCCCATGGTCGGTGGGACCGACCGGCCCACGAGGTGGATCGCAGCGGACGGCTCCCGCTGCACCTGCCGATGACCGCGGCGGGGGCGTCGCCGGGGGTCCACCGGGTGGTGTTGCAGGCCAAGGTGCGGACTTGCACGGGCCGCGCCTGCGCGGATGGCCGCGAGGCGGAGGTCCCTGTGGTGGTGCACGTCACCGAGCAGGTGCCGGCCCAGGAGGGGGCAATGCCCTCGGCCCCACCGATCCCACCGGTCCCACGGACCCCACGGGCCCACGGAGCGGGGGATTCGTCGCCCGGTCCCCACGCGTCGGCAGGCGCGCCGTCCGACGCCCCGCGATAGCCGCCGCGCCACAACCCGATCCGGAACCGGAGTCCCTCGGCGCGTTCAGGCGCCATGGACCCGGTGAGGGTCGACGGAGGATGGCATGGGCGACCGACGGGTGATCGCGCTGACCCACGACGGGTCGGAGGACGCAGGGCAGGGGATGCCGCTGCGGGTCGTGTGGATCGAAGCGGACGACACCGCCTCCGAGATGGTGCGCCGCCACCGGCTCGCGGGCCGTGCGGCGCGTCTCGGGCCCGAGCTGCTGATCGCCAACCTGTTGCTCGCGGTGTGGGCCAAGGGGGACGAGCGGGTGTCGCTGCAGCTGCAGGGCGCGCTCCCGCGGGTGTCGTTTCATGGCCAGGCCTGGGCGGACGGCCGGATCCGTGCCCGGATGACGCCACACCGGCTGTCG
>JAUHWK010000063.1 GCA_030424555.1 bacterium
TGTCGAGGTCGTTGTCGTCGCAGTCGGCCCCGCTGCGAACCACGTACTGGTCGCATCCTCGGAACCATCCATCCGCGTCGTCATCGACGCAGTCCTCGCACGCTTGCCAGTTGTCGACGTCGCCATCGTCGCAGTCGGGGCCATCTCGCACCACGTACTGGTCGCAGCCGACGAACCGACCGTCGCTGTCGCCATCGACGCAGTCCGTGCATGAGTCCCAGTTGTCGAGATCGGCATCCGCACAATCCGGCCCCGCCCTGACCAGGTATCGGTCACAGCCGGTGAACCAGCCGTCGTTGTCGGCATCCGTACATGTGGAACAGGCAGACCAGTTGTCGATGTCGGCATCGTCGCAGTCCGGGCCCGTGCGGATGACGTACTGATCGCACCCCACGAACCGTCCATCGCGGTCGATGTCGGCGCAGTCGCTGCAAGACGCCCAATTGTCGGCGTCTGCGTCGTCACAGTCACTGCCCGGCGTCCCGCCGGCAGGGGGCATGGTGTCGCCGTAGTCGTCGCGATCGGCGTCGCGCATGCAAGCGACCGGGTCATCCTTGGGTGCCGCGCCGGGGAATGCCAAGGGGTCCCCGTCGTCGCAATCGGGTCCCGCTCGCGTCTGGTACGCGTCGCATCCTGCGAAGGCACCATCGTTGTCGCCGTCGGCACAAGAACCGCATGCAGACCAGTTGTCCGCGTCGGTGTCGTTGCAGTCGGGGCCGGACGCACACCCTTCCCCGAAGCCGTCGCCGTCTGCATCGATGCAGTCTTCGACGTCGCCGGACGTGTCCTCAGGCCCTTGCCCCGTGTCCACGGCGTCGCCCGACGTGTCCCCCGGGTCGCTCTCGGCTGGCGCGCATCCTGTCGATAGGATGGCGAGAACGAGCCAGGCTCGGCACACACCCCACATCGCTCCACCCTCCCAGCCTTGAGTGTGGCCGGTGTATCGAGGCACTGTTTGTCTCGCTGCTTGGTGCGGGCCGCGAGCCCAGGGGGGGGAGCCGTCTCTGGTGTGGCGCGTCGCTGCCGGCTGGCGTAGCCGGCGCTCCCCTGTGCTCGAGGCCCGCCCCATGCAACGTTGGACCCTCGTCGACTCTGGGAACGTGCCGGGATCGAACAGCGTCATGGAGCTGTACCAGGCGCCTCAGGAGCTGGCGATCATGGTCGACGGTCGGCAGCTCATGTCGAGCCGCGTCCACGGCTCCGAGGATGCCCTGGCAGACGAGGTCTGCGAACGCCTCGGACCGCGGCCGGAGATGCGGGTTCTGATCGGCGGGCTCGGCATGGGCTTCACGCTGGCCGCGGCCCTGGCGCAGACGGATGCGGAGGCGCGGGTCACGGTGGCGGAGCTGGTGCCCGCGATCGTCCGGTGGAACCGCGGTCCGCTGTCGGCGGTCGCGAACCACCCGCTGCGGGACCCGCGGGCGATCGTGTTCGAGGGGGACGTCGCCGATGCGATCCGCGAAGCGCCTGGGGTCTGGGACGCCATCCTGCTCGACGTCGACAACGGACCGGAAGGGCTCACCCGGGAGACCAACGGGTGGCTCTATGGCTGGGATGGCCTGACGACCGCGTACGGGGCGCTGAAGCCTGGGGGGATCCTGGCCGTGTGGTCTGCGGCGCCAGACGATCGGTTCACGGGACGATTGCGCCGGGTGGGCTTCGAGGTCGAGGTCGTGGGGGTGCGGGCGAACGGAAAGAAGGGGGGGCGGCGGCACGTGATCTGGCTCGCGACCCGCGCCTGAGTCGGGGGTCGGCAGCCCACCGGGAAGGGCACGCCGCGGAGGGCGTCGACCGGTCGGATGCCTCGCCCAGCGACGTCCGTTGTCGTAGGGTGGGCGCGCGGAGGCCACGATGCGCGTGCTGTCCCTGTGGTCGGGTTTGATGCTGGCCGGCTCGGCGTTCGCAGCGGACGAAGGACCCCGTCCCGCGGCCCCGCCTGCGCGCCCTGCCCGCTGTGCGCCGGTCGACCTCGCGGTGGGCCGGATGAACTGGTGCATCGACCTTCCGGTGTCGGTGGCGATGCTCGGGTTTGGGATGGCCACCAACTACGTGGTCCTGGTGGAGCCGGACCGGACGCGACGGAGCACCGATGCGGCCGCGCGGTGGGATCCGCTGGCGGCCCACCTGTCGGACTTGCTGTCGCCGGCGGGGCTCACGGAGGCGCCGGGGCTGCTGGCGCCCTTGTTCCTGACGCTCACGCCCGCGCTCGCGATCGGCGGTGCGTACGAGGGCGACCGGCCGGGCCTCGGCATGGGGGCGGCCACGACGCTGGTCGTCGAGTCGGTGTCCACCACGCTAGCCGTCACCAACGTGCTCAAGCAGACGATCGGCCGGCCGCGGCCGTTCACGTCGGCGGCGTTCGAGGCGGCCCATCCCCGGGTAAGGACGCTGGAGGAGTACCGGGAGGACGACGGCTCCCTGGAGCCTGATGCCTACTGGAGCATGCCGTCGGGCCACACCTCGATGACGGCGGCGGCGGCCTTCTCCGTGGCGACCCTGTGGATGGCGGCCGAGGTTCGGGCGATCCGGCGTCGCCAGGGCGAGCGGGCGTGGTCGATCGTGTTCCCGATCCTGGCGGAAGGCGCGGCGGCGGGCGCCACGGCGCTGGTCGGGTCGCTGCGGGTGCAGGCGGGCGTCCACCACGTGGACGACACCGTGGTCGGGGGCGTGCTGGGTGGGGTGATCGGCGTGCTCGTCCCCACGGCCCACGCTCTCGCGGCCAAGGCGCCGGCGGACGACCTGCCGGTGGCCATCTCGGTGTCCGTCCAGCCGATCCCTGGGGGCGCGGTCCCGATGGTGTCGGGCGTGTGGTGACCGCGGGTCGTCCCCTCGCGAGGGGGCATGCGTAGGATCGGGCCAGGTCGGATCAGTCCGGGAGGCGGACGTCCTCGTCGCGGCGCCGACGCCACCCAGCGGTTCCGAGCAGGAGCAGGCCCCCGCCCACCAGGCCGATCGAGGCCATGCTGGTGTCGGTGTCCGTGTCGTCGGGTGCCGGGGCACCGCCGCCGCCACAGCCTCCGGAGACATCGGCCAGGGCGGGAAGGGGGGCGAGCAGCAGGGCGGATGCGAGGATCAAGGTGCGCATGGTTCCTCCGTGGGGAGGACGCTACCACGGTTTCCCGTGACCGCGCGGGGATTCGACCGTGGACGCCGTGTTGCCCTACCTGCCCGCCCTGGTCCTGACGCTGCTGTTCGAGGTCCCGCTGGCGTTGGTGTGGCTGCGCGTCCGGACGGATGTGCGGTGGCCAGATGGGCTGGCGGTGGCAGCGGGCGTGAGCCTCGTGACCCATCCGGTGTTCTGGTACGGCTACTGGTTCGTGTTCGCCCTGCACCTGGGCCACAGCCACACGGCGCTGGTGGTGGGGGAGGCGCTGGTCGTGGTCGCCGAAGCGGTGGGGTACCGACTGGCGCTCCGGGTGCCCTGGCGGGACGCGGTGGGGGTGTCGGTGGCGACCAACCTGGTGTCGGCGACCGTGGGCAGCCTCGTGTACGACGCGTGGTTCTTCACGGCGTGAGCGCGGGACGGAGGGGGGCGCCTGGCCGGGTCCCGCGGACGAGGCAGGCCAGCTCCAGCCAGCCGTGGGAGGCGACGATCGCGAAGTACAGGGTGCGGCCCCACGACAGGTCGATCCATGCGACCCCCAGCACCAGCGCAAACAGCAGCGCGAACGCCGTGAGCAGCCCGTGGCCGAGCTCGTCGCGCACGGCCCGGTACGATGCGGCGACCGGTCTCGGGGTGTACCGAGGGCGATCGTCTTCGGGGATCCAGCGAAGCCACACGCCGTAGTGAACGCTCTGAGCGAACGCGAACGACGCCACGATGCGCGTGTCCCAAGGGGCGGGGATCCCCGCAGCAAGGCGGGCGAACACGTCCGCCCGGGGCACGGCGTCGGGACCGGACGAGAACGCGTGTCCAAGCAGGATCCCGTCGAACGCACCCAGGAGGATGGCGGCGTACACCACGAGGAAGACCACGACGGGCACGAGGCGACGGGCCGGACCGGGCCGCCAGTGCCACCACAGGCCGACGGCGATCAGGTTGTGGGCGTGCAGGAAGGCCCACAGGGTGGGGGAGGGGGCGAGGTACGCCGCTGCGGTGAGGGCGCCGGCGCCCACCAGCAACAGGACGGGAACCCGGAGGTGCCACGCGGCCCCAAGCACCGCAGCAGCCCCGATCCAGGGGATCTGGGTGATGGCGTACAGCGCCAAGGGACCGACGCACCAGGCCCACCAGCCCCGATCTCGGTGCAGTCCTGGGCGCACGACCAGGTACCGGACGTCCGCCAGCAGGTGGGGGATCCCGAGCACGAGCGGACCGATCACCAGCAGCCACACGGGGAGGGTGAGCGTGAGGGCGAGTGCGGTGGCCAGCCCGGTCAGGGCGAGGGCTTCGACCCGCAGGGCGCGATCCCGGATGAAGCGTCGGCCGATCGCGCCACTGCGCCGCAGGACCCAGGCGCGGACGCGGTCGAGGGGGCGCGCGACGCGGTCGGCGAGCGCGTCCAGGGTGGGGGCGAGCGCGGGCCCCACCGGTCAGTCCCCCCGCTCGAACACCATCCGGTCGTCGGCGAAGCACTTGAACTCGAGGACGTTGCCGCCGGGGTCCCGGACGAAGAAGGTGCCTTGCTCTCCGGCCTCTCCCGCGAAGCGCACCTTGGGGCGGAGGACGAAGTCGGCGTCGAGGGCGTCGAGCCGGTCCGCGAGGGCGCGCCAGTCGGGCGGGTCGAGGATCACCCCAAAGTGGGGCACGGGGATGGTGTCGCCGTCGACCGGGTTGTGCCCGGCGAGGCCCGGCGTGTCCTCGACGAGGTGGAGGCTGACCTGGTGGCCCCACAGGTCCACATCGACCCAGCGGGTGGCTTCACGGCCCACGGGGGCGCCCAGGGTCTCGGTGTAGAACCGTCGGCACGCGTCCAGATCGGGGACGGGCAGGGCCAGGTGGAACCGCGGGCGCGTCATGGGGTGGTCTCCGGAGGAGGGACCAGGTCGAGCACCGTGGGAACCAGTGCCTTGGCCACGGCGGCATGGCCCGCGGGCAGGTAGTGACAGCAGGTGTCCATCCTGGCGTCTCGGACGTCGATCCCCGCGTCGCCGAGCGCCCCTCCGACGTCGAGCCAGCGGATGGACGGATCGCCCTGAACGGCATCGTGGAGATCGCGCTTCCAAACGGTCTGACCCCATGGCGCCCCGAACGGCCGGTCGAGTGGGGGCATCAGCGCGAACACGACGGGCATGTCGCGATCGTGTGCCCAGCGTACGATCGCTCGGTGGGTCTCGAGGGCGGTGCCGGGATCGGCGTCTTGGGTGCGGGCCAGGGCCAGGGTGAGGAGACGCCACGCATGGCTGTGGTCGATCCCGAACCGGTGCAAGGCCGAGGGAAGGGGGAAGGGGGGGGCGGGAAGCCCGACGCCATCGGTGTGGATGCCGGTGGTCTCGATCCAGTAGCGGTCCGTGCGGACGGCGGCACCCCGCCCGCGCCAGAGCAGCACGACAAGGACGTCCGCGAGGCCCTTGGGATCGAGGTGTCGGGCGAAGGCGAACTGCCCCTCGACCGGAAGGCCAGGCCGGGCCGCCACCCACGCGCAGGTGGGGACACCCCATGCGGCGCGTAGCAAAGAAGCGAGCTGAGGACCGATCGTGGCATCGGGTGTGGCGCCCAACACGGCGATGGAGTCGCCCATCACAAGCACCGAGCGACCCCCTGGACGGGGGCAGGGAGGGTCCGTGGTGACCTGAGGACCGTGTTCGACAAGAGGGTGGTTCTCGATCCAGCGGACAGGCTGGGTCTCGAGGTCGATGACTTGGACGCGGGGTGAGGGACGCAGTCTGCGTGTCGCGAGCTCCGCTGTGGCACCGAACACGGCAATCCCGAGGACGGTCAGAATGGCTCGCCGCCACCACGGGGGCCGAACGGGCTCAGGGGGCATGGGACGGGCCTCCGGAAGTCGGTGGGGGATCGGTCACCGCGAGCACCGGGGGGACGAGGACGTCGGCGACCGCAGCGTGCCCTGGGGGCAGGTAGTGGCAGCAGGTGTCCATTCGCACCGCCTCCACGTCGACCCCAGCCGCCGCGAGGGCGTCGCCCGCGTCGAACCAGACCACGCCCTCCCGTCCGGCGAGCGCTTGACCGAGCTCCTTCTGCCAGATGTCCTCGCGCCACGGCGTGCCGAAGGGCTGATCCAGGGGCACCATCTGGGCGAACACGACCGGGGTGTCGTGGGACGTGGCCCAGTCGAGGATCTCGCGGTGGGTGCGTTGCTCGCTGGGGATGTCGGTCTCGCGCTGGGCGGCGAGGGCGAGGGTGGCGTACCGCCACGCGGCGCTGGCATCGAGCAGGGGACGGTGCAGGGCATCGGGAAGGGGCAAGGGGGGGAACGGCCAGCCGTCGGCATCCGTCGCGATCGGGGTGGTCTCGATCCACCAGCGCCCGGTGCGGATCGACGAGCCGCTGGCGCGCCAGACGAGCACGACCACCACCGACGCCTCGAGGTCGGGATCGACCGCGCGGGCCAGGGCGAGCTGGGACTCGACGGGCATGCCAGGCCGGGCCGCGACCTTGGCGCACACGGGCACGCCCCACACGTCCTGGAGACGCCGTGCCAGCTGGGGGCCGATCGTGTCGGGGGCGTCGGCACCCTGGACCGCGATCGAGTCGCCGAGGAGCAGCACGGAGCGGCCGCCCTCGGTCGGACAGTCCTCGGGGATGGGCACTTCCCACCCGTCGGCCCACACCGGATGGCCGTCCACCCAGGTGATGTCGCGCGCCTCCAGGTCCACGAGCTGGACGCGGGGGACGGGGTTCATCGCCCGGAACGTGCCCTCCACCGTGGCGAGGAACACGAGCGCGGACACGGCGAGGCCCACGAGCAGGCGCCCGATGCGTGGGGGGGACGGTGGGGGCGTGGCCTCGACCATGCCCGGCCGTACCGCAGCGGCCGGGGCGCAGCCAGCGGGGTACGTCGGGGGCCTGGGAGGCGAGCTTGGGACGACGGCGCACCCTGTGGTTGGCGATGGTGGCGGTGTCGGTCGCGGCCTGCGAGACCGACCGCGACGGAGACGGCTGGACCACCGTCACCGACTGCAACGACGACGACGCCTCGATCAGTCCGGATGCGGACGAGGTGTGCGACGGCATCGACAATGACTGCGACGGAAAGGTCGACGACCAGGACAACGCCGTGATCGCCGACGGCGCCTGGTACGAGGATGCGGACGGCGACGGGTTCGGGTCCAACACCCTGCTGAGCGTGTGCGAGGCGGTCGAGGGCAGCGTCGAGGACAACTCGGACTGCGACGACGACGACGCGGACGTGTTCCCCGGTCAGGGCTGCTGACGATCGGCGGGGGGCTCGGGCGTGAGCAGCGCCGCGACGGGCGCCTGCAACACCGAGGCCACGGCCGCATGGCCCTCGGGCACGTAGTGGCAGCAGGTGTCCGCACGGATCGCGGGCGCGGTGAAGCCCGCCGCGGCGAGGGCGGGGCCCACCTCCAGCCACGCAGCCCCTCGGCGCTCCGCGAGGGCGTGCAGGCCAGGGATGCCGCCGCCGCGTGTGGCCGGCGCCTCGTCGAGGGGGTGTCCCAGCTCGGGCATCCGGGCGAGCAGGACCGGGACCCCGAGGGTGTCGGTCCAGTCGAGCAGGTCGCGGTACGCGGACAGGGCGAAGCCGTCGGGCTGGTTGCGGTGGGGGATCACGGCCACGGTGGTGAAGCGCCACGCCGCGCTCGTCGCGAGCAGGGCCCGGTGCAGGGCCTCGGGGATCGGCAGCGGAGGCGACGGAAGGCCACTCGGCGTGGTGGTGCCCCACGTCGTGTTGAACAGGTAGTCCCCGGCGACCGCCCAGGTCTCGGTGGTGCGCCACACGGCCACCACGACCGCATCGGGCGGGTGCGTCTCCGCCAGGGTGCGGGCCAGCGCGATCTGCGAACGCAGCATCATCGCGGGCTGCCCCGCCACCGGCACGCAGACGGGGTGTCCCAGCTGCTCGGTGAGCAGGGCGCCGAGGCGCGGACCGACGGTCTGCTCCCGCGGCGCGCTCGCGGTGAGCACGCTGTCGGAGAGCACCATCACCACCTGGCCATCGGGGGTCGGGCAGTCCGCGTCGTGGGGGATGCGGTGGCCCGGGATGTCCCACACGGGCTCCCCGTCGATCCAGCGCACGTCCATGGTGGGCAGGTGGAAGATCGGCATCCGCGGCACCGGACGCCCGATCCGCACGATCCCCTCCGCGGTGCCCAGGAACAGGACGGCGGAGACCGTGAGACCCAGCAGCGCACGCGCCACGCCCGTCACCGGGTCAGGCCGCCGGTCCGGTCGCAGGTTTGGTCGCGCGCGATGCTCCCAGCAGCATCAGCCGGTGCTCCATCTCCTTGAGGGGCATCAGATCGCCCTGGCGCGACGCGACCTCGACGCCCTGGCGGTAGGTGCCGACCGCGTCGTCGGGGCGATCGAGGGCCTCGAGGGCACGGCCATGGGCGGCGTACACGGCCGAGTTCTTGCGGTCGACCGCCAGCGCGCGGGCGAGGTGGGGCTCGGCCTCGGCGGCCCGGTCGAGCGTGAGCAGGGCGGTGCCGAGGCCGAACAGGGCGATCCCGTCGTCGGGATCGATGCCCAGGACGCGCTCGAACATCGAGACCTTGCGCTCCGCCTCCTTGCGCTTGGACGCGGCGAGGTCGGCGGCGACGTCGACCCCACCCTTGCCACGCGCCCGGGCCATCTGCTTGAGGGTGGCCTTGCCGGCCTCGTCCTCGGCGGTCTGTCGGTCGCCGATCTTCATGAAGTACAGCGACAGGTTGGTGTTCACCATCGGCTCGTCGGGCGCGACCTCCTCCAGGCGACGGAACACGTCGATCGCCTCGTGGAAGCGTCCGGACTTGCCGAGCATCACGCCGATTGCCTCGTACGCGTCCGCGAACCCGGGATCGATCCGGAGGACGTCCTCCATCAGCGTGAGCGCGCGGTCGGCGTGGCCGTCGGCGAACGTGCGGATCGCCTGGTCGTAGCGCTGGCGGACCTGGTGGGCGCGGTCGGGGGCGGCGTACAGCGGGGAGGTGCGGACGGTGGCCTGGTGGGGCACGCCGTCGGCGTCGAGCACCTCGAGGACGCTGCCGGGGGTGCGGTGGGCGCGCCCGAGGAACGCGAGCGCCACGACGCCCTCGGACAACGGAGAGTGGGTGGCGGCGGCCCAGGCACCCGCCTTCTTGCCGTCGGCGAGGAGCAGGTCGGCGCCGGGGGCGGGCAGGGTGCGGAGCAGGCCCTCGGAGTCCTCCGACGTGAACACGAGGGCGCGAAGCAGGTTGGGGACGCTGCCGTAGGTGCGGACCCGCGCGATGACCTCTTGGCCCAGGTAGCAGCCCTTGGTGTAGCTGACGGTGGTCTGCTCGAGGCCGGTCTCGGGGAGCAGACGGCGGCGGTCGCCGAAGTCGGTGTGCGGACGGACGATGCCCGCCTCGATCCGGAGGATGCCCAGGACGTCGGCGAAGGCCTCCGACGAGACCACGGCGCCCCCGGCCTCCCGTGCCGCGGCGTCGATCGCCTGGATGAGGGGGGCCGCCGCAGTGTCAGGTCCCTGGGGCGCGGCCTCGCCCGACACGCCGACCGACGGGCGGACCGGCAGGCCGATCAGCAGGCCGGCGTCGCCGGTGAGGCTGCGGCGGATCGCGACGCTGCCGCTGGGGACGTCGATCCCGAGGGCCTTGCGGGTGCGGCGGAGGGCGCGCATGGCCCCCTCCGGCAGGCTGTCCCAAGGCTCGAACCCGAGGGGACCGAACACGGCGTCGGCCACGGCGAGGGCGGCCGGGCCTTGCAGGGCCAGCCAGTGCCAGGACGGGTCGGGCGTGAGGGTGACGTCGTCGGCGAACAGGAAGGCGTCGAGCGAGGCGTGCATCGCCGCGATGCCGGGCACGTCGCCGATCATCCAGTACCGGTGGGGCTCCGACGGGTCGCGGTGGAGGCCGGCGACGGCGACGAGGTGGCCGGTGCGCTCGACCCGCGCCGTGAGCTGTCCGGCGCCGGGGAGCAGGCCCTCGACGTCGTGGGTGAGCTGCGAGTGCAGGTACGACGCGGCGTCTGGGCCGTCGATCCGAAGCACGGCGGGCTGGGCCATCCCGCGCGCGGGGGCGCTGGGGGCGTCGGTGGACGCGAACAGCGGGGCGCAGACCAGGGTCTCGCGGGCCGTGCGGGCGAGGGCGAGGCGGTCGCCCTCGGCGAGGGGGTGGGCGTGGGTCACGGGATCCCCTGAGACGGCGTCACATCGAGAAGGATTCGCCGCATCCGCAGGTGTTGCTGGCATGGGGGTTGTCGAACACGAACCCGCGGCCGTCGACCCCGTCTTCGTAGTGCAGGGTGATGCCGCTCAGGTAGATCGTGGACTTGCGATCCAGGTAGACCTCGAAGCCCTCGAAGGACAGGACGGTGTCGCCCTCCTTGGAGGTGTCGAACTCCTTGAGGTAGCTCAGCCCGGAGCAGCCCCCGCCCTTGATCCCGAGGCGAAGGCCCTTGCCCTCGTTCTCGTCGCGGGACGCGAGCCGGCGCACGGCCGCTTGGGCCTCGGGCGTGAGGTTCACGAGGGTGGCGGACGGACTGCCCGACGCGGTGACGATGGATGGGGTGGACATGGGGCGTCCTCCAGCGGGGACAGCTTGTGGATATAGCACCGGGACGGTCCCCGGCAATCGCTGCCGACGTCCTGGGACGTCACGGGTCGGAGGGTCGATGGCGGGCGGAGACGAGCGGTTCACGGTGGAGGGGGGCGACGGATCGCCGGTGCGGCTGGACCTGGCGCTCGCGGGCCGAACGCGGGTTGGAAGCCGCAAGGCGGCGCGTCGCGTGCTGGAGCGGGGCAAGGTCGCGGTGAACGGGGAGCCCGTCGGGCTCGACGACGCGGGCCGCAAGCTCGATCCCGGGACCGAGATCGTGATCGGGTGGAACCGTCCCGGCACCACGCAGCAGGCGGTCCACGGGCGGCGCGGCCTGGAGCACGCGGGCGTCGACATCCTCCTCGACGACGGCGTGTTGGTGGCGGTCGACAAGCCGGCCGGGCTGCTCACGGACGCGGCCACCGGGCGTCAGCGGCGCACGGAGGATTCGGTCCGCAGCCGGCTGGACACCTGGCTCAAGGCGCAGGGCGATCGGGCCTGGCCCTGCCACCGCATCGACCGCGACACGTCCGGGGTGGTGCTGTTCGCGCGCTCCGAGGAGGCGGCGCAGGCGGTGCGCGCGCAGTTCGCCGAGCACACCCCGGAGCGGGTGTACCTGGCGCTGGTCGAGGGCGTGCCGATCGACGACCAGGGCACCTGGACGGACTGGATGGCGTGGGACCGCGACGCGCTCCGGCAGGAGGTGGTCGAGCCCACCCGGCCCGGCGCGGTGGAGGCGTCGGCGCACTGGCGGGTGTTGGCCCGGTATGCGCGGGCGGCGTGGTTGGAGGTTCGCCTGCACAGCGGCCGCCGCAACCAGATCCGGGTGCACCTGTCGAGCCGGCGGATGCCGCTGGTGGGCGAGCGTCAGTACCGTCCGCTGGGGTGTCCCCCGATCACCAAGCGCCTGGAGCGGCAAGCCCTGCACGCCCACCGGCTCACGCTGGTCCACCCGAGCACGGGGGAGCCGGTCGCGATCGACGCTCCGGAGCCCGGCGACCTGCGGTGGATGCGCCGGTTCTTGGACACGATGGGCTGAGTCCCCCCACAACGGGGTCCTTGGGCGACCACCGGCCCGTGGTGTCGGAGGTGGCTTGGCGTCCGCGACAAGTTGTGGCATATCCGCAGCGCTCATCGTGCCGCCGTTGGCACACCGAAGCCCTCGGGGGGTCCTCATGAACGTGTTCCATCCGCTGATGCCGCAGGTCCGCCGCGGTGGTGGCCTCAGCAGCATCATCAACTGGTTCATCCGCGTCCTCATCTACGACATCATCGTCACCGGCATCTCCGACGTGCTCGGTGTTCCCCGTATGGTGGCGCTGTTCATCTTCCTGGGCATCCTCGGGGCGATCTCCATCGCCGGCTACGTGATGCGCCAGCGCATGGCCCCGCCGGTCGACGGGGACTGAGTGCAGTTCGAGGTCCGGCACGCCCCCACCTTCCCCACGCTCGACGTGACCCTCGACGAGGGCGAGGTGGCGGTCGCCCAGCCGGGCGCCATGTTGTGCATGGACCCGGGGTTCGAGGTGACGGCTGCCGTCGGCGGCGCCGTGGCCAAGCGCGGTGCGTTCGGCGGTCTGGGCTCGATGCTGGCTGGGGAGTCCTTCTTCCGGGCCAACTACCGGGCGCGGCGGGATGGCCAGACGATCGCGTTCGCCCCCGAGCACTCGGGCGACATCGTCCACGTGGCGCTGGACGGGCAGACGGGGTGGTTGGTGAGCCGCGGGGCGTACCTGGCCCACCTGCGGGACGTGGATCTGTCGGTGCGCTTTGAGGGCGTGCGCGGCCTGGTCACACGCACGGGCATGTTCTTGCTGCACGCGTCGGGGGAGGGCGACCTGTTCTGCGCCTCCCACGGCTCGGCGGTGTCCCGGGAGCTGGGAGAGGGCGAGCGCTTCGTGCTCGACAACCGGTTCGTCGTGGCCTTCACGGACGGGATGCGCTGGGAGGCGGTCAAGGTGGCCGAGTCCATCGGCGCGTCGCTGTTCTCGGGCGAGGGGATGGTCAACCGGTTCACGGGGCCGGGCACGGTCTGGTACCAGACGCGGGCTGGCACAGGCAGCGGTCGGGGGATGCTCGGCTTGCTGCTCGAGTCGGTGTTCTGATGCAGGCGCGCGTGGCCGTGCCCGATCGGGATGCGATGGTGGCGTCCCTCGCGCAGACCAACCGCTGGCACCGTCCCCTGGTCGGGGCGTGGTGGGCGATGCTCGTGTTTGGCGTGGTGACGCTGCGCTGGGGGGACGTGGTGGCACGCCCGGCCCAAGCGGTCGTCGCCCTGGGCATGGCGGCGGGTCCGTTCCTGGCGTCCATGGCGGTGATGGTGCTCGGGAACCACAAGGCGATCGAGGACCTGGATCCCTCGGTTCGGTTCGGGCCGTACGGCCGCGACGAGCTGATCGCGTTGGTGGACGATGTGTGTCGGCGGCTGGACGTGCCCAAGCCGGCGTCGGTCCGGGTGAGCCGCGACACGTCGCTCAACGCCAGTGCGATCCAGGTGGGGTTTTCCTGGCTGTTTCCGTCGTTGAACGCGGTGTACCTGCACCGTCAGATGCTGCACGTGCTGTCGCCGGGGGAGCTGTCCTCGGTGATCGGCCACGAGCTGTCCCACCTGTACCGGCACAAGGTCCACTTCCGGTTCGACTCGGTGCTGCACGTGGCGGTCGGGGCGGTGGTCGCGCTGCACACG
>JAUHWK010000562.1 GCA_030424555.1 bacterium
CCCCGTCGGGCGAGGCCTGGGACCGCGCCGTCGCCTGGTGGCGCACCCTCGCCTCCGACGACGACGCGGTGTGGGATGACGGGGTGGTGATCGACGCCACCGCGATCCGTCCGACGGTCACCTGGGGCATCACCCCCGAGCAAGCGCTGTTCGTCGACGAGGCGATCCCCAGCGACGACGCGATCCCCGCGGCCGATCGCGGCACCTGGCAGGAGGCGGTTCGGTACATGCAGCTGTCGCCTGGGGCCCCCATCGCCGGCACCCCGGTCGACGTGGCGTTCATCGGGTCCTGCACGAACTCGCGCCTGTCGGATCTGCAGGAGGTGGCCCGTGTCGTGCGCGGCCACCGGGTGAAGGACGGCGTGAAGGCGCTGATCGTCCCTGGCTCCTGGCAGGTCGCCGCCGCCGCCGAGCGCGAGGGCTTGCACGAGGTGTTCACCGCCGCCGGGTTCGAGTGGCGCCGTCCGGGCTGCTCGATGTGCCTGGCGATGAACCCCGACAAGCTCGTCGGAGACCAGCTGTGTGCGAGCTCGTCCAACCGAAACTTCAAGGGCCGCCAGGGCAGCGCACGGGGACGCACCGTCCTGATGAGCCCCGTGATGGTCGCGGCCGCCGCGATCACCGGGGCGGTGGTCGACGCGCGGGACGTGTTCGCGCCCCTCGCCCCCACCCAAGGAGGTGTGGCATGACCCCACTCGGTGATGCGGTGACGACCGTGATCGGCAAGGCGGTGGTGGTCCGAGGTGACGACCTCGACACCGATCGGATCATCCCGGCCCGCTTCTTGCGCTGCGTCACGTTCGACGGCCTGGGCGCCCACCTGTTTGCCGACGAGCGGGTGGACCCCGCCACCGGCCTGCCCACGGGCCACCCCCTCGACGACCCCCGGTTCCGCGGGGCCTCGGTGATGATCAGCGGGAGCAACTTCGGGTGTGGGTCGAGCCGGGAGCACGCGCCCCAGTCCATCGCCCGCGCAGGCTTTGACGCGATCGTGGCCGGCTCCTTCGCGGAGATCTTCTTCGCGAACAGCACCACCCTGGGGCTCGTGTGCGTGGCGCTGGCGCCCGCCGACCTCGCCGCCCTGTCGGCCTCGGTGGAGGCCGATCCGGGGATCCCCGTCACCATCGACGTGTCCACCGCCACCGTGATCCACGGCGAGGACGCGTGGACGGGCACCCTCCCCGACGGCGCACGCGATGCCTTGGTCACGGGCCAGTGGGATCCGCTCCAGGCCTTGGTCGACCGCGGGGAGGCCGTCCTGCGCCTCACGGCCGATCTGCCGTACGTGGCGGGCTTCGACGCCTGACGCCTGCCCCCGCGGCGGCTACCTTCCGCACCGCCACGGAGGGCTTGGATGGACGCCGAGGGGCCGTCGCCGGGCACCACATCGCCAGGTCGGGTCCTCGCCATCGTGGGCGGGATCACGGCGGCGTGGATCGTCCTGTGGGGGGTCCACGCGTGGGTGTCCGAGGACGCGTTCATCACCTTCCGGGTGATCCGAAACGCCTTGGAGGGCCACGGCCTGCGGTGGAACCTCGCGGAGCGTGTCCAGGTCTACACCCACCCGGCCTGGATGCTGCTGATCCTCGCCGGCACGGCGGTGTCGGGCCTGCGACCCTGGGACGTGGCGTGGGCCGCCAGCCTCGCAGGCACCGTCGTCACGGTGGCGTGGGTCTCGCGAGGCCTCCTTGGCCACGCCGGCGTGCACGCGGTGCTCGCATGGACCGTGCTGGCGAGCGCGAGCCGGGCGGTCGTCCACTTCACGTCGTCGGGCCTCGAGACCCCGCTGCTGTACGCCGCGCTCGCCGTGGCCCTCGGCGCGAGCCTGTGGCGTCCCCACCCCCGCCGGGCGGCGTGCGCGGTCGGGATCGCCCTGCTCACCCGGCTCGACATGCTGCTGCTGGTGGGACCGGTCCTCGCCCTCGTGGTGTGGACGGCACGCCCCGCCGACCGGCGCCCGCTGCTGGCCTTGGCCCTCGGCCCCGCGCTGGCCTGGGCTGCCTTCAGCGCGGTGTACTACGGCTTTCCGCTCCCCAACACCGCACCCGCCAAGCTCCCCCACGGCGTGCCGCGCGCGGAGATCCTGGCGTTCGGACGCCAGTACGCCGAGGTCACGGCCCGATCCGATCCGTGGTCCGTCGCCGCGCTGTGCGGTGGCATGCTCGCCGGGTTGCGCGCGCAGGCGGCGGCGCGGGCCTGGGCGATGGGCATCGCCCTGACCTGCGCGTACCTGCTGTGGATCGGCGGCGACTACTACGTCGGGCGGCTGATCGCGCCGCCGGTGCTCGTCGGCGGCGTCCTGCTCGCCCAGCACGTTCGCAGCACGGGCGCCCTCGTGGCCACGGCGGTGGCGGTGGCAGCGTCCAGTACGGTCCTGCCTGGGTCACCCTGGCGCGCGCCCTTCGTCGACGACGGCAACGTCCTGCCCATGGACGGCGGCGTGTACGACCAGTGGGGCATGTGGCACCTGCCCCGCCACCGATGGGACTGGACCCCCAACGGCCCGAACGCCACCGGCGAGCCCCTCCCGATGGGCCCGGACGTTCCAGCGGTGCGGGTGGAGCCCTGGATCGGGGAGAGCGGATGGTACGCACCCCGCACCCAGCACCTCGTCGATCCCCTCGGCCTCGCCGATCCCCTGCTCGCGCGAAT
>JAUHWK010000563.1 GCA_030424555.1 bacterium
GGTCGGTGACGTTGGCGGGCACGGCGATGCCCCCGATGCGGTCGGCGACCGCCGCGAGCTGCTCGCCGTCCTGCGGGAGGTCGAGGCACAGCACGGTGGCGCCCTCACGCGCCAGGGTGGCGGCGGTGGCGGCCCCGATGCCGCGGGCCGCGCCGGTCAGCAGCACGGCCTTGCCGTCGAGCGGACGGGTCCAGGGCAGGTCCTTCGGGGCCTTGCCGCCGTCGACGACGAGCGGCTGGCCGTCGACGAACGCGGACCGGTGCGACAGCAGGAAGCGCAGGGGACCGGGCAGGGCGGCGTCGGCCTTGGCACCCAGGACGATCAGGTTGGCCGTGGCCCCCTTGGCGCCGATCTCCTTGGACAGGCTGCGGACGAAGCCCTCGAGGGCCCGGCGGGCGGCGCGCTCGCGGATGTCCTTGGTGGCGTCGGGGGAGCGGCCGATCACGACCATCCGGCCGTGGGTGGCGAGGCTGCGCATGCGCGGGTGGAAGAAGGACCACAGGCCGCGCAGGTCGTCGACGTCGGTGACCTCGGTGGCGTCGAACACCAGGGCGTCGACCAGGCCCTCCGGGGCCTCGCCGGTGCCGACCGTGCGGGGGGGACGGGCCCAGGCATCGGCCGCGTGGGCCCACGGGCCGTCGGCGGCGATCTCGCCCTCGACCATGGCGGTGGCGCCGGCCTCGGCGAGGGCGTTGGCGAGCACGGGCGTGAGGCCGGTGGTGCTGCCCACGAGGACGACCTTGTCCTCCAGCGGACGCGGGGCCCAGGCGACCCGGGGCGTGCGGTGCAGCTTCTGCGGCATGGGAAGCGGCAGCCCGAGCTGCTTGATCACGCGGCGCGCGGTGGGGTTCTCGCCGAGGTCGACCAGGAAGTCTTGGCTCATGGGGTGCTCCGGAGGTGGGGGTCAGGCTGCGGTGATGCGGCCGATGAGGGCGGTGGGGGCGCCGACGGCGGGGGCGGCATGGACCACCCCGTCGCCGACGTCGAACACCCGGACGGTGCCCGGGAGGCGGACCGGCCGGGAGAAGCGGGCGTCAAACGATCCGATCGTGTCGGCGCGCCCGGACTGGCGCACGCGCACCCAGGCTTCCCAGGCCATGCCGAGGGTGGCGTAGCCGTGCAGGATGCACCCGCCGAAGCCAGCGGCCTTGCCGGCCGGGGCGATCCAGTGGATCGGGTTGAAGTCCCCGGTGAGGACCGCAAAGTCGCGTCCGGCGGTCGCCGACAGGCGGCGGCTGCTCAGCTCTCGGGCTCCCTGCGGGACGGTGACCGGGGGGGCCTTGGGTCCGGACCGCTTGGGGCCCTTGGGGTTGCGGAAGAACAGGCGCGTCTCGACGACGAGGGCCTCGGGGGCGTCGGCGGGGCCGGTGGTGAGCCGCTGGGTGACGAGGGTGCGGCGCTCGTCCTGGTCGATCGCGGCCAGCTGAGCGGAGGCCACGAGCGGGGTGCCCGCGGGCAGCGGGGCGTTCACCGTGAGGGTCGCGCCTCCGTTGATCACCGAGGAGGGATCGAGCGGCAGGGCCTCGAGGGTGCGGCCCATCAGCGGCAGGGCCCACCAGCAGAACAGGTGCGGCGGGATCGTGCGCTTGTACGAGGACGGGTCGCCGCCGAGGAAGCGAAGGTAGGCGTGGACGAGCTCGGGCGGCGGCCGGACCGTGGCGGTGAACGCGGGCCCGGGCGTGGAGACCGCCGACAGGTCGCCGAGCTGGCCGGCCCGCTGCACGGACTGCAGGCCGGCGTGGAGCAGCGAGGCGATCTGTGGACCCTGGTGAACCAGCAGAGAGGGGGATGCCGCCATGGGGCCTCCGGGGGCGTGCAGGGGACGGTGGGTGCGGTGGACCGTCCTGGCGCCCGCCGGGCTAACCCGACGGCCCACCCGGCTGTCGTCGTGGTGCGTCAGGAGCGCGTCCGGATCGCCGAGGCGCGAGGAGGAACGGTGATGGATCCGGTGCCCGAGGTGATCTTCCGCGCGCTGTCGATGGAGCCTGTGCCCCTGGAGGACGGCGACGCGGTGTTGGTGCTGGGCCTGGAGCCGCACCCCGGGGCGGACACGCTGGCGCCCGCGCGGGTGGACGTCGTCGATCCGTGGGCGATGGCGGTGCAGGCGTGGGCGCGCGTCGGCCATGCCTGCGACACGGACGAGGATGGGGTCGCGGCGGCGGCGTACCGCCTGGTCCTGGTGCGTCCCGAGCGGCAGGTGGACGGCCGGCGGGCCCGGTTGGCGCGGGCGATTCGGGCGGCGGTGCCGGGGGGATGGATCCTGGCGGCGTTGCCCACCCGGGAGGGCGGCAAGCGCCTGCCCGACGAGCTGGAGGCCTTGGGGGCGGAGGTCCTGTCGTCGGACAGCAAGGCGCGGTGTCGGTATGTGTGGGCGCAGCGTCCCGATGGACCGCTGCCCGCGGTGGATGCGGCGATCGCGGAAGACGCTCCCCGCGCGGCGCTCGACGGCTTGTGGTCGCGCCCAGGGCTGTTCAGCTGGGACGCCCCCGATCCCGGCACCCGACTGCTCGCCGAGGCCTTGCCGGACCGGCTCGGGGAGCGGATCGCCGAGGCGGGCTGCGGTCCGGGGTGGCTCGCGTCGCGCATCGTCGCCGTGCCGGGGCGCTGCACGCAGATGGCGCTGATCGAAGCGGACCGC
>JAUHWK010000564.1 GCA_030424555.1 bacterium
ACGTGGCGTCCTTTCACCAGGACTTCCCCCACGTGGCGCTGTTCGGGACGGCGCGCCACCACGCCCTGTTCCCGTCGCTTCCGTGGAGCCCGCTGCGCACGGAAGATCCCGCCCTGCACGAACGCTTCGCGGAGGACTTCGAGTTCTCGGTGCCGCGCGGGGTCGACTTCATCCCCGACAACGAGCGGCTGCACTTCTCCAGTGTGCTGGTCCTGCACCGACGCAGCGGCACCCTGCATGTGGACGACACGCTCACCTGGATCCGCGCCCCGCTGATCGGGGGCCTGCGGTTCCATCCGACCCTGGGGGCGGTCCTTGAGGAGCGGCCCGGGGCCGCGGCGGCGTTTCGTGGGTGGGCCGAGGAGCTGGCCGCGTGGTGTGAGGGCGCCGACCGGCTGGTCACCGCCCACATGAAGGCGCTGCCTCCCGCCGATCTGGTGCTGGCCGACGAAGTCCGCGGGGCGCTGGCCCGCGTGGAGAACACCTTGGCCAAGCACGAATCGCGGTGGGGGTGAGCATGGCCCCGACCCCCCGGATCGACGACCAGCTGTGCTTCGCCGTGTACGCGGCCTCGCGGGCGATCTCCAAGGCCTACCAGCCCATGCTCGCCCGGCTCGGCCTGACCTACCCGCAGTTCCTCGTGATGATGGTGCTGTGGGAAGAGGACGACCGCACGGTGTCCGAGCTGGGCGATCGCTTGATGCTCGACTCGGGGACCCTCACCCCGCTGCTCAAGCGCATGGCGCGCGACGGACTGATCACCCGCCATCGCGATCCCCAGGACGAGCGACGCGTCCGCTCCCGCCTCACCGACCGGGGGCGCGCGCTGGCGCCGCAGGCCAGCGTCGAGCACGCGGCCTGGCTGTGTGCGCTGGCGGACGCCGACGGAGACCTCGTCGCCTTGGCCGCACTGCGCGACGAACTCCGCGCCCTCGTGGCACGGATGGGCGGGGGGTGAGGGCGGGCCCACCCTCGGCGACGTCGATACAGGGGCGGCCCATCCTGGAGGTCCCCTGTGCGCCTGTCCCTCGTCGCGATGACCCTGCTCCTGTCCGCTGCCTGCACCGGTGGCGATGCGCCCGCGCCCGCGGATCCGGCCGAAGCCGAGGAGGCGGCCGTCGAGGAGGCTGCGCCCGCCAAACCGGCCAGCCCCGCATCCTCCGAAGCGGCCCCGGAGGCGGCAGCCGGCGCGGAGGCCTCGGGGCTCCTCGATCCGTCGTCGATCGATCAGCAGGCGCCGGAGACGTACACGGTGAAGATGGCGCTCTCCACGGGCGACGTGCTCATCGACGTGACCCGCGCCTGGGCCCCCAAGGGGGCGGATCGCTTCTACAGCCTGGTCAAGGCTGGGTACTTCGAGGACCTGGGCATCTTCCGCGTGGTGCCGGGGTTCGTGATCCAGTTCGGGCTGCACGGGGATCCGGCGGTCAACCAGGTGTGGCGCAAGGCGCGCATCCCCGACGACGCGGTTGAGCAGACCAACCGCCGGGGCACGCTCACGTTCGCGACCAGCGGCCCGAACTCCCGCACCACCCAGCTGTTCATCAACCTCGGCGACAACGCCAACCTCGACGGCATGGGCTTCGCGCCGTTCGGCGTGGTGCGCGACATGGGCCCGGTCGACAAGGTGACCTCCGAGTACGGCCAGCGCCCCAACCAGGGTCGGATCACGATGGAGGGCAACGCGTACCTCAAGCAGGCGTTCCCCAACCTCGACTACGTCACCAAGACGGAGATCGTGGAGGAGTGAGCGCGGGGGCGGGCACGGAGGCGGACCCCTCGCGCCCTTGAGGCGCCGCGCCTTCGTGCCCCCCGCTCAAGCGATCAGGGGGCCGTGACCACGTCGTCCGGGGTGTTGCCCGACACGAAGAACCCCAACGGAAGGGGGGTGTTGTCGGCGTACACCCCGCCGCCGGACGCGGCCGTGTTGCCCGAGATCGTGGCGTCCCCGATCACGGTGCCGTTGAGGATCCACAGGCCGCCGCCCGATCCGACCGCGGAGCATCCGCTCAGGCTGGTGTTGGTGGACGGCAGGATCACGTCGCGAAGCCGCAGGCACCCGCCCTCGATCGAGGCGGATCCATCGGTCAGGGTGACGTCCTCGAGCCGCACGGTGGCGGTGTAGGTCGTGCTGCTGCTCTCGATCAGGCCGCCGTAGCGTGCGGACCCGCCGTCGATCTCCACGTTGGACAGCGCGAGCTCGCCGCCGAGGTCCACCGAGATGGCGCCGCCGCTGTTGTCCGCCGCCCCGTCCTCGAACCGGCTGTCGGTGATCGTGAGGGTGGAGTCGAGGATCGTCCGCAGGGTGACGTGCCCGCCGGAGGACGCGGCGTTGCGCGCGAACAGGGCGTCGTCGAGGGTCACGTCGCCGGTGTTGAGGAGCTGGAGGGGGCTGGCGCCTGCGGGATCGTCCAGGTCGCCCCGATCGGTGATCGTCAGGCCCGTGATCGTGCCCTCGGTGTCCTGGCCGAGCAGGATCGCGTAGGTCTCGGCGCCAGGATCGGTGCCGAGGCCCACGATCTCCACGTCGTCGAACGCGATGGTGCCGCCGTTGACGTGGACGGGACGGGGACAGTCCGTGAACGTGGTCCCGGTGAGGGTCAGGCCGACCGACCGGTCCACGAACAGGACCCG
>JAUHWK010000565.1 GCA_030424555.1 bacterium
CGCGTGCCACCGGGCCCAGTCCTCTGGAGACGGACTGGGGGGCCCGACGGCGGTCTCACCGTCGACCGGGAGGGGCAGGGCGGCGGCGAGCACCGCATCCCGCCAGCGACGCTCCGCGGGGGTCCACATGGTGGGACGCTACCACGCCCGGAGCACACCGTAGCGCTGGAAGTCCATCCAGCCCGGTGCGCGCGAAGGCGCTGGACCCACGGCGCCAACGGGGGTAATGCAGAAATAGACACTGAGTGCCACTTCTTGGGTTGGCGCTCGAACTCCGCCACTGTGGTTCCCGGGAGCGCGCCATGCCCTTGCCGTCCATCGGACTCGACGCCGACACCATCACCCGTCAGCTCACGGCGTTCAAGGCCCACGACCTGGACTGGAAGCAAGGGGTGACCTGGGGCTACATCTACCCCGTCTCCGAGGACATCTCGCGGATCCAGAAGGCCGCGTACATGGACTACCTCACGGAGAACGCCCTGGATCCCACGGTGTTTCCCTCCGTGATGGCGATCGAGAACCAGCTGGTGAACCTCGGCCTGGAGCACCTCGGCGCCGATCCGGCCAAGGGTGCCGGCAACCTCACGAGCGGGGGCACCGAGAGCATCATCCTGGCGGTCAAGGCGGCGCGGGACAAGGCGCGCGAGGTCCGCGGGATCACCGATCCCGAGATGATCCTGCCGGTGTCGGCGCACGCGGCCTTTCACAAGGCGGCGCACTACCTCGGCGTCCGGATCGTCCGGATGCCGATCGACCCGGTCAGCTTTCGGGCACGGGGCGCGGACGTCGCACCCCGGGTGACGGAGAACACCATCCTCGTGGTCGCCAGCGCCCCCCAGTACGCCCACGGCGTGGTCGACGACGTCCAGGGGATCGCCAAGGCGGCCAAGAAGGCCGGGGTTCCGTGCCACGTCGACGCCTGTGTGGGCGGGTGGCTGCTGCCGTTCTTTCGGGAGCTGGGGGCGGAGGTGCCGCCGTTCGACTTCACCGTGCCCGGCGTGTCCAGCATCTCCATGGATCTGCACAAGTACGCGTTCTGCGCAAAGGGCGCATCGCTCGTACTGTATGCGGACAAGGCGTACCGGGAGCACCAGTTCTACGCGTGCGCGGGGTGGACTGGGTACACGATCATCAACCCTACCGTGCAGAGCTCCAAGACGGGCGGTCCGGTCGCGTCCGCGTGGGCCACGCTGCATGCGTTCGGACACGCCGGCTACCTGGAGCAGGCGCGCCAACACCTCGACGCGCACCGCGCCATCGTCGCAGGGATCGGGCTGATCGACGGGATCGAGATGCTCGGCGATCCCGAGATGTGCATGGGGTCGTTCCGCAGCGTGGATCCCGACGTCAACGTGTTCGACGTGGCCGACGAGATGAAGGCGAGGGGATGGTACATCCAGCCCCAGCTCGGGTACGACGGCCACCCGCCCAACCTGCACATCAGCGTCAACCCGGGCGTTGCGGGCAAGGTCAAGCCGATGCTGGCGGACCTGCGGCGCAGCGTGGCGGCGGCGCGGGCCCTGGGCCGAACGGCGGATGCCGCAGCGTTGAAGGCCCGCCTGGAGGGGGTCGATCCCGAGGCGCGGCTGGACGAGCGGACGTTCCGGGATCTGCTCGCGGGTGCGGGCGTCGACGGGCTGCTGCTCCCCGATCGCATGGCAGACATCAACGACCTGCTGCAGGCGCTCCCCGTCGGCCTGCGTCAGCGGGTGCTGATCCGGTTCATCAACCACCTCAACCACGCCGACGCGCTCGCCCTGGTCACGGATGCCGGTCCGGTGGGACGGGCGGTGGCCGGGGCGCGGGCGGTCCAGGGGGCAGCGCAGCAGGTGAAGGCGCGGGTGGGGGACGCGGTGCGGACCGTGCGGTCGTTGCTCCCCGGCGGGTGAGCGGCACTACTCGGCGGCGCTGGCCGGCTCGGACGCAGCGGGGGGTTGCTGCTGCTGATTCCGCTCTCGGAGGCGGTCCCACACCGGGGAGCGCACGGCGCGGTCGCCCTTGATGCGGGCCAGCTCTCCGCGCTTGAACAGCACGCCGCGGCTCATGGCCTTGCGGTAGGTCTCGAGCTTGACCTCGCGCTTGTCCTCGGGGAGGCGGTCGAGGACTTGCTGGACCTTGGGCGACAGGCGCTTGTAGGCCTGCTCGGTGGTGATCGGCTCGGCAGCCTCTCCGCCCTCGAGGCCACGGGCTGCCTTGAGCGCCTCCAGCCGGGCACGGGCGCGGTGTCGATCGTCGGCCTGATCGGGCGCCTCGCCTGCGCCGGCACGGAGGTCTTCGTTCGGGGTCGGGATGGGGCTGCTGAGCATCGCAAACACGAGCACGGCCGCGCCGACACCGACACTTCCGATCAACAGGGGGGTCCGCATGGAGGCCTCCTCGCGCCAACCTCGGGTGTAGCGCGGCATGGACGGTACCGCCCACGGGGCTTGCTGGCACAGAAGGGTGCCGGGGAGATACCCGCCCTTGGCGTGGGGGGGGGCCCGTGAGGCGTTGGTGTACCTGGGTTGTCGTGGGCTTGGCTGGATGTGGCCAGGATTCGATTCGCAGGTACATCGACACGGACACCACCTGCGAAGACGCCGACGGGGATGGCGTGTGCAACCGGGTGGATCGTTGTGTCGGGGA
>JAUHWK010000566.1 GCA_030424555.1 bacterium
GCCACCCGCGCCCGTGTGGCCGAAGCTCGCGCTGTCGGGGGAGAACAGGTGCAGCTCCTCCTTCTGGAAGCCCTGGTTGAACCCGAGCGGCTTGCACAGCACGCGGTCCTTGTACGCCCACGACGACACCGGCGTCAGCGCGTCGATCGCGGCCTTGCGCCACACCTTGGTCCCCAGGTGGCGCCCCTTGTTCGCCAAGGCGGCGTACACCTGGGCGAGCCCCCGGGCGCTCGCGGTCGCGTTCATCCACGGCAGCTCGACCGTGCGCATCCGGGCCTCGTTGACGCGCGACAGGCGTCCCTTGCCCATCACGGGGTGGATGAAGGCACGGTGGGTGTCGGAGGCGCGGTCGAGCAGCAGGCGGCTGAATGCCTCGCCCTCGAGGTCGGGCCGGTGGAACACGCCGGGGAGCTGGGCCCCGACGATCTTGGGGAGCAGCACGGTGGCGATGGTGGCGGGGTCGATCGGGTAGGTGGTCGCGACGCGATCGTGCAGGTCGGACGGGGTGCCGAGGAACACGTCGGCGCCCAGGGGCTCGGTGATCTCCCTGCGGAGGAACGTGCCGACCGTCTCGCCCGTGATCTTCTGGAACAGGACCCCGGCGTACAGGCCCCAGGCCGTGGCGCCGTAGCCCTGGCCGGTGCCGGGCTTCCACAAGGGCTCCTGGGCGACCAGGGCGGTCTCGGTGAGGTCGGGATCCTCCCAGGTGTCGTCCACCCGGATCGCGCGGTCGACCGCGCACAGGCCGGCCCGGTGCTCCAGCAGCATCCGCACGGTGACGTCGGCCTTGCCGTGGGCGGAGAAGCCGGGCCAGTACTGCTCGACCGGCGCGTCGAGGTCGACCTCCCCGCGGTCGGTGAGGAGCAGGAACGCGGCGGCGACCATGCCCTTGGTGGCGCTGAACACGGTGGCGAGGGTGTCGGACTCCCACGGACGGAGGGTGTCGCGGTCGGTGACGCCACCCCACAGGTCGACGACCAGCTCGTCGCCCTGCCAGACGGCGAACGCGGCCCCCAGCTCGTCGCGCTCGGTGAAGTTGTCTCGGAACACATCGAGGACCGGCTCGAAGCCGGGGGCGACCGTGCCGTGGATGGAGGCGGACATCGCGTACTCCCTGCCGGACCTCCGCGCGTTCGGAGGCCGAGGCCGTATCCGCCGGGGTGGGCGGGAGCGAGGGTGCGCCCGACCTCGCGGCGGGGCAGACACCCGCATGCGGCTCACAACGGCCATCGTCGGGGGTCTGGTGGCGCTGGCGGTGTCGTCCTGCGGCTGCCCGGCGTCGCCTTGCCATGACTGGGTGTACGTCGACCTCGACCGTCCCACCCCGTGGCAGGCGGGCACCTGGTCGGTGGTCCTGACGGCCGAAGGCCTCGCCCTGGACTGCACGCTCACGATCCCCGAAGACGGCTGGGCGCCCACCCTGCTCGACCTGGCCTGCAACGACCGGGTGGATCGGACCGCGTTCGTGGTCGACACCGGGCTCTGGGACGGGGCGGAAAGGCTGCGGCTGCGGGTGCCCCTGGAAGCCGAGGTGGACGAGGAGCCCACGGTGGCGCGGGTTGTGGTGCAGCACACGCCTGTCGGAGACGGAGCCGAGGCCCAGGTGGTGGGAGACGGAGAGATCGCCCTGCCGTGGCGTGCCTCCCGTCCGCAGGCGGGGGTGTGCGCGGAGGGGTGCCGGGTGGCGGAGGTGGTCGTGCGGGTGCCCTCGGTGCCCGACTGAGGCGATCCCGGATTCCGTCACGGATCCGTCACCGCTGACGATTCGCTCGGAGCAGGCTGGGGTCCCGGGCTACTCGCCGGCCATGATGCACCGATCCAACGCCGTTCCTCCGCTCCGTCTCTCCACCCTGTGCGCGCTGATGCTCGCCGCGTGTGCGCCCGTCGATCCAGGGTCTGACCCCGTGGGGGGCGAGACCGATCCGGGCGGCGACGTGGGGGCGCTCGGCGCCTTCGAAGGCGATCCCCGGCTGCAGGCCGATGCGTTGTTCGTCCACCTGGAGGCGCTGTCGCAGGCTGCCGAGGCGCACGGGGGGCACCGGTCGGTGGGGTCGGACGGCTACGACGCCAGCGTGGACTGGGTCGAGGGCTGGGTGCGAGACCTCGGGTTCGATCCGGTGCGCGAGCCGTTCGAGGTGCGGGACTGGTCGGCGGTGTCGGCGTCCGTGTCCCAAGGCGACCTCGCCCCGTCCGACGGGGTTGCACCGCTGACCTGGTCTCCCGGCGGGACGGCCACGGGCTCCTTGGTCCGCATCGACGTGGTCGATCCCCCACCCGCCGCGGCCAACGGGTCCACCTCGGGGTGCGAGGCGTCGGACTTTGAGGGCATGGCCGCGGGATCGATCGCCCTGATCCAGCGCGGCACCTGCACCTTCACCGACAAGGCCCTGAACGCGCAGGCGGCCGGGGCGGTCGCGGTGCTGGTATTCAACGAGGGCCAAGCCGGTCGAACCGGGGTCGTCGAGGGGGCGCTCGGCCCTGAGGATGGCCTGACCATCCCGGTCCTCGGGCTGTCGCACGCCGACGGCCTCGCGCTGACCGAGGGGACGGCCGTCACCGTGCAGGTGTCGGTGCGCGACGAGGGCATCCCGTCCACCAACGTGCTGGTCGACATCCCCGGC
>JAUHWK010000064.1 GCA_030424555.1 bacterium
CGCGCCGGACGGGCGCGGAGGCGGGCGTGGCAGGAGCATCGAGGCGCGCCGCCAGCGCCTCGAGGGCGCGGGCGAGATCGGAGCGGGGTGCCGCCTCGGCGACGAGGGTGCCCGCACGATCCGCCTTGGCGACTGCGTCGGCATCGGCAGGGATCACGACGTGGAGGTCGCCGTCGAGCTGGTCGATCAGCTCCCCCACCGGCAGGTGGACCGAGGCGTCGTGCCCGTTGATCACGATGCGCTCCTCCGCGTGCGGGCCCTGGGTCACGGCGTCCACCGTGCGCCGCAGGCGCTGGAGGTCCTGCAGGGCGAGGATGGTCGGCTGGGCGACGTACACGACCCGATCTGCCGCGGCGATCGCGGCGAGCGAGGTCACGGACGCACCGGACCCGAGGTCGATCACGACCCGATCGTGGTGGGCGGCCAACAGCTGCAGCAGGGCCCGGACCTCGTCCTGATCCAGGGAACGGCCCTCCAGCCACGCGGTCGGCTGACCGAGCACCCGGTGCCCGCCCGCCGCCTCGACCGTGGCCCCCGTCACCAGGGCCTCATCGGCCGCAGACAGCCGATCGACCAACGCCGACAGGCTCCCCGGCGACGGAAGATCGAGCATGCCCGCGACGTTGCCCTTGCCCACGTCCAGATCCACGAGCACGACGCGCTCGGAGCGGGCCCACGCCCGGGCCAGGTGGCACGCGATGGTGGTCGCGCCACACCCGCCCTTGCTGGGGACGACCGCGACGATGGTGCCCAGTGCGGAGGCGGTCACTTGTCGACCACCGTCTGGACGGCGCGCTGCCGGCCACGAATGACCTCGATGAACGCCTCCTGCTGCTTGGCGACCTCCTGCACGCGGGCGATCCGGCGCTCCTGCGCCTTCTGCACCGGCGCAGCCAGCCCCAGCAGGGCCGACGTCTGCAGCGGCGGCGTGGGCTCGAGCGTGCCGAGCGACCCCTCCGCCCGCAGCGACAGGTACAGATCGCCCCGCTTGGTGGCGAGCGCGATCCACTCGGCCTCCGCGGGCATCACCTCCAGGGTGATGTGGAGGTCTCCGTACGCCGCCCCCTCGCGGGTCATCGCGAAGGTGCGGTCGACCACGGTGCGAGAGGAGGCGACGTCGTCGTCCACGGCCAGGACCCGCACGGCCTGCAGGATGGTCTCCGTGGCCCACTGCGGCGTGGCGCCATCCCCAGGCTGAAGGGTGACCATCACGTCCACGAACATGCCCGGACGCACCAGCCCATTGACCGCCGACTGCCGATCGAACCGCACGGACACCGCGCGGGCCGCCGGGTCGATCATCCGATCGAGCCCTCCGCCCGCCAACGCCTCCTGCAGCCGCTCTGCCCGCAGGGCCTCGCCCGCGAGCACGCGCTCGACGACCACGGTCCCCAGCAACGCCTCCGGGTTCAGGAACAGCGCCTCGGGCGGCACGCTCGGCGGCGCCGGCGCGGTGGTGAGGTCGTCGGGGCCCAGCTGGGTCCCGGGGTCCAGCGTGCGCGCGGCCACCACGACCGCAGGCGCGTCGGCCGACACCACCCCGGAGGAGGTCTCATCCCCCGCCGACAGTGCCTGCCACGTCGACAGTCCGGCCACGGCGGCCAACACCACCGATCCGCCCCAGTACAGCGCCGCCACGCGACGCGTGCGCGCCGACGCGTCTGCGCCAGCGACCGTGCCCTCATCCATGCTCTCTCCCCAGCGCCCGAGGATGTCCGTACCTCTGGCGACATAGATGTCGCGTGTTTGCTCGACTCCGTCATCGTCAAGATTCGAACAGATGAACCGGCGGGTGATCGAGATCGGGAACCCGGCGTTGCATGCGTCCTCCGCGGGATGCTGCAGCGCGATCGGGGGTGAGGTGGCCCTGGATCCACCACCGGCCCCGCCTCGGTGCGCGCGCTACGACAGCGCCCATGGCGGGGATGCGATGACCGACAAGCTCACCACCTTCGACGTCCTGATGTACGTCGTCCCCGGCGCAGCCCTGTGGACGGTCCTGGGGCTGGTTGCGTGGTGGCACGACCCGTCCTCGATGGCTGAGATCCCCCTGCTCGGCGACGGGGGCCTGCTGGCCAGCGTCCTGTTCTTGCTGATGTGCCTGGTGGGTGGCCTGGTCGTCCAAGCGGCCGCCCTGACCTTGGACCGCCGACTGCGCCCCAAGGCGAGCCTGCCATGGGTGCGGGCGCTCGATCCCGAGGGCGGGGTCCTCACCGCCGAGGAGCGTGCCGAGGTCGTCCACGGGTTGTTGGCGCGGGGCCTCCTGCGCGACACCGAGCAGGACGCGCTCACGCACGACCCGGCGATCCGTCGGCTCGTGTTCCTCCGCGCCCGCGACGTCGCCGACAACGCCGAGCCCGGCTCCCGCGCCCGGATCGCCCGGATGTACTCGCTGCTCACCCGGGGCCTGGCCACGGTGTCCGCCCTCGGGGCCACCCTGCTCGCCGTCCGCGCCCTGCTGTGGGTCCTCGGAGGCGTGCTCTGGCTGGCCGGCACCGTGCTCAGCCTGGGATTCTGGGACGCGCCGTGGTGGTTCGCCTGGCCCCACGTGGGCTCGGGCCTGCTGCTGGGCGTGTCGTTCGCTGGGATCGCGGCCCTGCTCGCAGACCGAACCCAGCACACCGATCGCGGGCACGCCCGGGCGGTGCTGCGGGGCGCCGCCGGCATCGGCCGGATCGAGGACTGATCGCGACCGCCTGTCCACGACCCCTCGTGGACGAAGCTGGCACCAGGACGCACCGGGCGGGGGTGCCCGGGCTCGGGTCAGGCCTCGGCGGTCTCGCCCGCCTGGCCGGACAGCTGCTTGCGCAGGATGTCCAGCTCCCACACCGGGCCCGCGATGAAGCTGAGCGGGTCTTCGGCGAACGCGGGGTTGTTCTTCTCGAAGGCGAGGTGGCCCGAGATGTTGAGCGCCCATCCGCCCACAAAGCTCGCCAGCGACGGGCCGTAGACGGGCCAGCTCAGCGGGTTGAACGGCGAGGAGACCGTGAGGCCCGCGGTGCCCGCCACGATGAACGGCATGCCGACCAGGTGCATCGCCCGGTTCTTGGAGTCCTGGTGCGTGCCCTCGTAGAACGTGATCGCGCGGGCCCAGCGCTCGGAGAACGTGCCGTCGAAGTCGTGCTTGGCCCGGTAGGTGCGCTCCGCCCCCCGCGCGCCGAACGCGAACGCCGCGTAGGCGAGCGGCCCGGTGCCGAAGACTAGGGATCCCATCCCGCCGAGCATGAGCGTGGTGTCGCGCTTCTTGGCGTCGGACCAGAACGACTTGACGGCTGAGAACATGGGGCCTCCTTCCTGACCGTTCCGCGACCTACCCCGCCGACATCCCGTGGCAAGCACAAGAACCCGTCAACGGCTACGGGCGCCGGCCGACCGGGAGACCCCATGCAGGCCGTCGTGACCGCGGCCCTCGGCGCCGGGCTCGTCGCCATCGGCATCACGATGGTGGTCGAGCGCTTCGGCGGACGCCTGGGGGGCCTCCTCGCCACCTTGCCCACCACGATCGTCCCGGCCTGCCTCGGGATCTGGGCTGTGCAAGCAGGCGCCGTCGAGGCCTACGCCACCGCGATGGGCAGCGTGGTGGTGGGGATGGTGGCCGACACCGCGGTCCTGTACGCGTGGCGGGCCGTGCCCCCGCGTGTGCCACACCTGTCGCGGGCCGCACAAGCCGCGGTGACCGCCACGGTGGGCCTGCTCGCGTGGGCCGGCGTTGCCGGCGCGTGGCGTGCCGCGGTGCACGACGGAGGCACCCTTGGGACCGCCTCGGGCATGACCGTGGGGCTGGTCGCGCTGGGGGTCCAGCTCGCGATCGGCCTGGGGGCCACCTGGCGTGGCGTGCCCGCCCCCCGCGCCACCCGACGGGTCCCGCTGTGGCAGCTCGCAGCGCGCGGTGGCCTCGCGGCCCTCGCCATCGGGCTCGCCACCACCGTGGCGAGCCTCGGCCATCCCGTCCTGGGCGGCATGCTCAGCGTGTTCCCCGCGATCTTCCTGACCACCATGCTGTCGCTGTTCCTCGCCCACGGGGAGGCCCTTCCAGCCGGGGCCGCCGGCCCGATGATGCTCGGCAGCGCGAGCGTGAGCGTGTTCGCCCTGCTCAGCATCCTCACCTTCCCCGTCTGGGGCCCTGGCGTGGGGACGGTGATCGCGTGGGGAGGGGCCGTGCTGCTCGCGAGCGTGCCCGCCGCGGGATGGCTGCGCGCGCGTCGCTCCCCGACACCCACCGCCTGACGGGCGTCCCGAGCGGTCGGGATCGTCGCGTCACCCCGGCCCTTCAGTTTGGTGCGTACCGCCGCTCCGGATCGTCCAGCCGTGCCCGGAGGTCCCGGGCCGCCTGGTCCCCGGTCGCCTTCCCCTCCTGGGGGATCTCCCCGACCTCGAACGCGCCGCGCACCCCACCGGCCTCGTGGATCCACTTGGTGCGCCCGTCCCACATCGCCTCGTCCACCGGCGGGTTCGCCTCGCGGAACTGGGCAAAGGCCTCCGCCATCATCACGGTCCGACCGGTCGGGACGCTGTCGTCGAGCAGCCGAGGCCACAGGCTCACCCCATCCAGGGCCGGCCAGGTGTCCCGCGGCACCCCTGCCATGTCGAGCACGGTGGGGACCAGATCCACCACGTGGACCAGGTGGTCGTCCTGCCGTCCAGGCTCGATTCCTGGACCGGTGATCACCAACGGCACCCGCACCCCGCCCTCGAACACGCTGGACTTCCCGCCCTTGGACCCCCCGCCCTTGCCTTCCGGAGCGTACTCCCCCGTACGGGCGCTGTTGGTCGTCCCGTTGTCCCCCACGACGATCACCACGGTGTGGGCTCGAACCTCGGGATCCATCCCGTCGAGCAGGTCACCGAGGGCGCGGTCGGAGGCCTCGACCATCGCCCGGGTGGCGAGGGGCTTGTTCCCTGCGACGTTCCCGTACCCGTGCAGGTCGTCCGGAGGCTGATCGTAGGGGAAGTGGGCCGCACGCAAGGCCACCTGCACGAACCAGGGGCTCGGCAAGGTCTCCATCAAGGTCGCGGCGTCCCCGAAGTCGCTGAGGATCGTGTGGACGTTGGACCGCGACACGACGCCGTCCTCCACCCGCTCCCAGTTCAGGTGGTTCTGTCCCTTCCCGTCGCTGGCGTGGTTGGGCTGCGGGTTGCCCACGCTGCCCCAGTGGTGATCGAACCCCGCCCGCAACGCACCGCGGGCCGCGTCCACACCCCACACCGACAGGTGCCACTTGCCGGTGAGCGCCGTGCCGTAGGCCGCGGCCGACGCCCCCAGCGCACGCGGCAACGTCCAGGCATCGTCGGGCAGGGACCACTCCTCGTCGACCGATCGGCTGAGCTCGATCGCGCGCCCCAGCCCCAAGCGACCGGGCATCAGCCCCGTGGCCAGCGCGGCCCGCGTCGGGGAGCACCACGGCAGGGCCCACGCCCGCGTGAACTGCACCCCCTGCTCCGCGAGGGCGCCGAACGTGGGGGTCGGCGCCGCGTCCTCGGCGAGGCCGTAGGTGTCGACCATCTCTGGACCGACATCGTCCAGGATCACCAGCAAGACGTTGGGCGGACGCCCCTGGGCGTCGAGGATCGGATCCTCCTCGACCTCCGTCCACGCCGCGGCCTCGGGATCGTCGGGCACCTCCACACACGCCGAGGTGGCCACCAGACCCAGCCCTGCCCACACCATCCGCATCGCACACACCTCCCACGCCGGGAGCCTAGCCGACAGGAGGCGCGAAGGTCACCACACGCCGCGAGCGGCCTCGAGGTCCGCCACCGCTGTGCCGACCATCCCGTGCGCGACCGCCAACAGCCGGCGCGCATCCGACCAGGCCCGCCGCGCGTCGAGCAGGTCCGTGAGGTCCAGGGCCCCCGCGTCGTACAGCGCCTGCGCCCGGGACATCGCCGCCTCGGCGGCGTCCGCGGCTTCTTGCCGTGCGGACCACGCCGCGATCGCCGCCCGGTGGCGCGCTTCGGCCGTCACCGCCTGCGTGCTCAGGGCCCGGCGTTGCTCCTCGAGCGCCACGTCGGCCGCCTTGGCGAGCGCCCGGCCAGCCTGCTGATCGCCCACGCTGGAGGCACCGGGCAGCGGCACGGTGAGGGTCGCGCCCACGTTCCAGCCGAACCCCTGCGTGTCGCTCGCGGGGATGATGTAGTGCGCGGCGGTGCCCGACGCGGACAGCACGGGGCCGAGGGCCGCCGCCGCCGCATCGGACCGGGCCGTGGCAGCACCCATCGCCAGCCGGAACGCCTGGATCGAGGGGTGGTCCCCCTCCCCCGTGGCGGGCTGGGCCCAGGCGACAGACTCGAGGGTGCAGACCCCGTCCACCGCATCGCCGATCAGCGCCTGGAGCGTGACACACGTGGCGGCCGCGTCCGCCCGCGCTTCTTCGGCCTGGGCTCGCGCCACGGCGGCCTCGGCCCGCGCCCGCAAGCCATCGACCTCGGGCGTGAGCCCAGCCTCGACCCGGGCCGCGATCGCGTCGGACAGCGCGGACGCCTCGTCCGCAGCCGACGCCAGGGCCTGTGCCGCCTGCGAGGCCGACAGCGCCGCCGCGTACCGGGCGGTGGCCTCCCGCCGGGCATCCACCCGCGCCCACGCCGTGACCGCCTCGCTCCGGCGGACCTCCCGCCGCGCCGCAGACGCCCGCAACCAGGTCGCCACGTCGATCAGGCGCCACGACAGCTGGCCACCGATCCCGATCTGGGTCGCCACCGGCCGCTCGAACCCGAAGCTCGTGAGGCCCTGGCCCGTCGCCACCTGGGCAAAGCCCTCGACGGCCGGCAGCGCTGCCTCGATCGCCGCGATCGACGCCCCCTGGGAGGCGTCCCGCGATGCCTCTGCGGACAGCACGGCCAGCGCACCGTCCGCCGCCCGCGTGCGCGCCTCGTCCAGCGACGTCGCGCCCGCCAGGCCGATCGCCAGCCACCACGCGCCGATCATCGGACCCCCCGGGCACGCCACAGCAGCGAGAACACGGCCGGCACCACCACCAGCGTCAGCGCGGTCGCGACCACCAGGCCGCCGAGGACCACCGCGCCAATGCCGCGGTACAGCTCCGACCCCTGCCCTGGTGCGAGGACCAGCGGCGTGAGGCCCGCGAGCGTGGTCAGCGTGGTCATCAGGATCGGACGCACGCGATCCCCCACGCCGCCGACGATGGCCTCCACCAAGGGCACCCCTTCCCGGAGCCGCGCCAGCGCGCCGTCCACCACCAGGATCGGGTTGTTGACCACGACCCCGATCAAGATCACGAACCCCAGGGCCGTGAGCATGTCCAGCGGGGTGGGCGCCAGCAGCGCATCCACCGTCGACAGCCCGACCAGGCCTCCCACCGCGGCCATCGGCAGCACGCTGAGGATGGCGACCGGCGCCAGGAAGTCCTCGAACAAGGCCGACATCAGCAGGTAGCTGATCACGAGCGCGAGGCCGAGCACGCCGAGCATCCGCTGCTGGGCGTCCCCGAGGTCGTCGGCGGCGCCCCCGACCCGGATCTGCAGCGACGCGGGCAGCGCCCCCTGCGCCCGCATCGACGGCACCACCTGGTTCTGGATCACGTCGAGGGCGGACTCCAGCGCGACATCCTCGGGCGGCGACACCTCCAGCGTGATCCCACGGCGGCGCTCCAGACGGCGGATCTGCAGGGGAGACAGGGTCTCCTCGAGGCTCGCCAGCGCGCCCAGCGGAAGCACCCGACCCGACGGGGTTGCCAGAGGCATCGCCGCGAGGGTGCGCAGATCGGTCGCCGGCGGATCCGCCACCACCTGAACATCCAGGCGGGACTCTCCGTCCTCCCCGAGCTCGCCGATCCGCCATCCGTCGACGAACGCATCGACCGCCCGCCCCAGCGTCACGCCATCCACACCGTTCTGGGAGACGACCGCGCGGTGGGGCGTGACCCGGAGCTCCGGGCCGCCCGCGTCCAGCGATGGCATCGGCCGCACCTGGGCCCCAGGGATCCCAGCCCGGAGCGCGCCGAACAAGGCCCCGGCCCCCGTCCGGATCTCGTCGAGGTCCGACCCGAGCACGTCGACCTCGATCGCCCGCCCGCCGCCGAGGCTGCGTCCGAACAACGCCGCCTGGAACGCAAACCCGAGGATGCCTGGGACTTCGGCCTGGATCGACCGAACGTATGCAGCGACCTCCGCGGTGCGCATCGGGTCGACCGCGGTGGCCCCCATGAAGCCCGACCCGGGGCGTCCGACGAAGAAGGTCCGTCCGACCGCTGGCTTGCCGTCGTGCTCCTCCCCGAGGTGTTCGGTGAGCCGCCCCAGGATGTGGTCGCCGACCTGCCGCATCTCATCGACCGAGTACCCGGGCGGCGGAACGATCGCGCCGAACGCGATCTCACGCTGGCCGGTCGGCAAGTACTCCATCGGGGGGACGAGGCCGACCGCCAGCACGGACGCCACCGCCACCGTGCCGACCGCCACCACCGCCGCGCGCCACGGCACGATCACCACCGCGCGCACCGCCGCGAGCACGACCTCACGGGCCCGCTGACCCCAGCGCGCCCCCATGCCCTCGGCCTTGGCCCGGCCCGAGTCCGCCGGCAGCCGGGCCGCAAAGGCCGGAATCGCCAGGACGCTCACCGCCAGCGACAGCACGACCGACAGCGCGATCGCGGCCGAGATGTCGCGCAGCAGCTGCCCGACCTCGCCCTGCCACGCCAGGATCGGCGCGAACACGGCGATCGTCGTGCCCGTGCCCGCCACGATCGCACCCCACACCGTCTGTCCGCCCACGAACGCCGCGTCGGGACCGTCCCGACCGAGCTGGCGCTCGGCGACGATCGCCTCCAGCACCACGATCGCGTTGTCGACGACCATGCCCACCGCAAACGCCATCCCGGCCAGGCTGATGACGTTGACGGACAGGCCCATCAGCCGCATGCCGATCACCGTGCCCATCACGCACGTCGGGATGGCCAGCGCCACCAGGCCGGCCACCCGCAGGCTGCGCAGGAACGCCCACAGCACCAGCACGGCCAGCAGCGCCCCGGTGACCAGATTGTCGCGCACGAGATCGAGGGCCGCCGTGATGTAGCCAACCTGGTCGCTGAGCACGACCAGCTCCAGGTCCCGAGGCGTGAGCAGCGTGGCCTGGACCTCCTCCACCGTGGCCCGGATGGCCTGCGTGGTCTCCAGGACGTTGGATCCCGCCTCCCGATCCATCAGGAACACCAGCGTCTCCTGGCTGTCCTGACGGACGAAGGCGGTCTGCTTGCCCAGCGCCACCTCGACGGTCGCGACGTCCGCCACCCGGATGGGCTGGCCGTCGGGGCCCGAGCGCACCACCGCCTGTCCCAGCGCGTCGGGGGAGGGCGGCATCAGGCGTGTGCGGACGACGAACCGGCGCTTTCCCAGGTCCAGGTCGCCCGCGCTGACGTCCCGCAGGTCGCGCTGGACCGCGGCGGCCAGCTCCTGCACGCTGATCCCACGCGCCGCCAGCCCGCGCGGGTCGAACCGCACCCGGACCTCGTCCGACCGGCCCCCGAAGAAGCGCACGCCCGCGACGCCCGGCACGCGCTCCAGCATCGGGAGGATGTTGTCCTCCGTCCAGGTCTTCCACGCACCGGACGACCGGCCGTCCCGCTGCTTGAGCGACAGCACCGCCAGGGGAGGACCGGCGCTGTCGGCGGTGTTGATCACCGGCTGCTCGGCGTTGGAGGGCAGATCCTGGACCTGCTGGAGCTTGTTGGACACCCGGACGAGGGCCTCGTCGATGTCGGTGCCGACCGCGAACTCCAGCGTGATCTCGCCCCGATCCTGCTGGGAGGTGGACTCCATGCGGACCATGCCCTGCACGCTCTTGAGCTCCTCCTCCTGCGGCGAGACGATGTCGCGCTCGATCTCCACCGGCGCCGCCCCAGGCCAGTCGGTCTGGACGGTGAGCGTGGGGGTCTCGAGGTCCGGGATCAGCTGAATCGGCAGCGCGGACACGCTCAGCGCGCCGAACATCCACACGAGCAACACGGCGACCGTCACCGTGACCGGGCGCGCGATCGCGAGGGCGACGGCCCCCGTCCGCTGCACCGGACCCGGGGACATCGGGGTGGGGTCCTCAACCGGGGTCACGGCGTGGGCTCCTGAACGGCCCGCACCTGCACGGACTGGCCGGGCTGGAGGCGCTCGTTGCCCTTGGTCACCACCCGGTCGCCGACCGCCAGCGCACCGACGACCAGGGCGTCCTGCCCGTTGCGCGCCCGCACCTGGACCGGCACCCGATCCGCGGTGTCCTCCGCCGTGAGGCGCACGACGATCGGGTCGCCGCCGCCCTCGATCAGGGCATCCCGGGGCACGACGACCGCATCCTCGGCCGACCGGTCGAAGGTGAGGTGGGCCGACACCGAGGCGCCCGCGATCAGCCACGGCGCCGAGGTCTCCGGGACCAAGCGCGCCCGCACGGTGCGTGCGACCGGATCCAGCGCCGGCACGAGGCCTGCGATCGTGGCGTCCACGCCCTCGCCCGAGGCATCCGACGGCCGAAGCGTGGCGGCCTGGCCTGCCGACAGGGTCCCGATCAGGCCGACGGGACCGTCCACCACCACCTCGATCCCCTCGTCGCCCACGAGATCGATCACCGCTTGCCCCACGGTGACATGGTCCCCTGGATCCACCGCACGCCGCGCGACCACCCCCGCGAAGGGTGCGCGCACCGCGTGCCGCGCCTGGACCTCGCGCGCCCGAGCCAGGGCCGCGTCCGCCGCCCGTGCCCGCGCCTCGGCCCCGTCGCGCCGAACGCGCGCCGCATCCAGCTCCGCGGGCGAGACCACCCCGGCGGCCAGGCCCTCGATGCGTCCGACGTCGAGCGCTGCCAAGCGGGCTTCTGCCTCCTGCTCGTCGCGGGCCGCCTGCGCCGCCTCGACATCCGCCGCCGCCAGATCGGGGTCGACCTGCAGGATCAGGTCACCGCGGGCGACGCGATCGCCCTCCCGCACCGTCACCCGATCCACCCGGCCCGCCGCCTGGGGGGCCAGCGTGGCCCGAGACAGCGCGCGCACGTCCCCCGCGAGAGTCCAGGCGTCCGACAGCGTCCCTGCCCGCACGGCCGCCACGTCCACCGGCACCGGCGTCGACGCGGCCGCCGACACAGACACCTGCTCCGCCGACGCGCCGCACCCCGCGAGCCCCGCCACGAGCCCGAGCGCACACGCGCCCAGCGCACGCCGCACAGGCCCTCCGGACCGCTCCCACAGTGGATGCTTGCGTCCGACCCAGGTCACACCGCCTCCCGACAGTCCGCGCGGGTATCCGTCGCCCCGAGGCTCGGCCCGGAGGTCAGACACCGGGCGACACGAACGTCAGCGCCCTGACAGCGCCCGCTTGCCGCGGGGGGTCTGCAGCCACGCGTCGATCAGGCGGGCGGCCCGGCCATACGCCACGACCCCGTCCTCCACCCCGTTGGCCTTAAGGTAGGAGTCGTTCATCGCCTGCGCGACATCTTCCAACGGACCCTCGAACGCCGCCCAGTAGTCCCGGGCCGCCTCCAGGTCCCGCACCACCCCAGGCAGCAGGCGGCCGCGCTCGGCCTGCGCCCGCTCCGCGTCCACCCGGTACAGCGTGCGCTCGAGCTGTCCGCGGACCGTCATCCAGGCCGCGTAGCGCAACAACGCCTCCCGGCTGGACAGCCCGGCAAGCACCCCCACGAAGGTGGCCTCGTCCTCCGGGGCGACGAACCGCTGGTGCGCCTTCTCGTGGGCCATGGTCGCAGCGACGGCCCAGCCCGGGGGCGCGCCGTTGAACGTGGCCTCTCCCGTGAACGGCACGAACACCCCGCCGATGCCCAGCCAGCCGAACACGTCCGGCACCAGCACCGCCTTGGCGGGCGGTCGACGGCCCGCGCCGATCGGGCCGAGATCCTCGACGTGGCCGAGCGCCTGAAAGCCGCTCTCCAAGGCGGCGTCCACCGACAGGCCCTCGCGGGGACGGGTGGCCCAGCCCGCGTCGTCGACCCCGTGGATCGCCCGATACGACGCGTTGACCCGGTCGACGACCGACGCCAGGCGCGCCCGGAGCGCCGTCACCTCCGCCTCGGACGCCCCCACCTGGGCCGCCACCGGCAGCGCCCACCGCTCGCCGAGGGGGGCCCGCTGGTACGCGAGCCCCCACGCGAGCTGGAACCACACCGCGAACAAGGCTGCGGTGCTCGCCGTGTGCAGGCCGAAGGACGCCAGCGCGTTGCCGACGCCTCGCCGCCCGGCTGCCACATCCGACGCGCCCGACAGCGTGGAGAACACCGCCCACACGGCCAGCACGCCCACCACGATCTCGGCGACGGCGAACGGCACCCAGCCGGTGAGCCAGGCGGCCCAGCCGATCCACGGCGCCCCGACCCAGGGGAGCCACACGGTCTCGACCCACGTCGGATCCCGCGCGGCGCCGGCCAGGAACACCCCGACGCCCGAGCAGAACAGCACGACGCGGACGTGCGACCAAGGGTCCAACACGATGTCACGTCGTCGGGGCTCGGAACGGATCGTCATCGCGAACGCTATAGTCGAGGGACGGCCCGGCGGCGCCCGCCCACGGCCTCACGTCTTCATCTCCTACGTTCCAGGGAACCATTCACGCCGCGTTCCCCGCGTCCCCGTCCCCGCAGACTTTCTCCCGACACCTGGCTGACACCCACCGCACGTCCGCCAAGGAAGCGTCAGACCCAATTCCTACCCGCGGGTCGAAAGATAGTTGCGGACGTCCATCCGGAGTCGACATGCGCCCTGCGTCCCCCCTTCTCGGCCTCCCCACCCTCCTGGCCCTGCTCTGGGCCCCCTCCGCCGCGGCCGTGCAGCCGGTGGAGGGCCAGCCGGCAGGGGCCGAGCCGACCGTGATGCGCACGTTCGATCCTGAGCAGCAGGCCCTGGGCGAGACCCTCCCCGCCTGGAAGGACTTCACGCAGGGGGAGGGCCAGGGCTGGTCGATGCGGTTCGACGGCCTGGCGCGCGTGCCCCATCGCATGTGGGGACCGGGCCTCGACCTCGGCCCGATCCAGTCCGCCGACGACGCCGCGCGGGCCGCGCTGTGGTTCGCCGAGCGCCACACCACGCTGCTCGGCACCGATGCCGCCGAGCTCGCGGTGCGCAAGGCCGGGCGCGACACCCACGGGCGCGCCTGGGTCGACCTCGACGTCCTGGTCGACG
>JAUHWK010000567.1 GCA_030424555.1 bacterium
CGCCTGCCAGGAGCTGGTCATCCCCTTCCGATGCGCCGACGTCACCACGGAGTCGGAGTGCGGGACGCACCCCCAGTGCTGGTGGTTCATCAACGAGTGCATCACCGCGCCGACCTGATCCCGACCCTGTGACGGGGGCGCCCTTCCGCCGCGGCCCCGCCCCGTGGCAGGATGGGGGGCGTCTCGCGGAGTCCCGATGATCCTCGTCCTGGTCGCCACCGTCGTCGCCGTCCTCGTCGGCGCCCGATCCTTGTTCCGCGTGCTGCCGGAGTACGAGCGGGGCGTCATCTTCCGCCTGGGACGGGTCCAGGCCGCGGCAGGGCCCGGCGTGGTGCTGCTGCTTCCCGTCGTCGACAGCCTCGTGCGGGTGTCGTTGCGGACGGTGGTGCTCGACGTCGAGAAGCAAGATGTCATCACGCGCGACAACGTCAGCGTGGCCGTCAACGCCGTGGTCTACCTGCAGGTCACCGACCCCGTGAAGGCGGTGGTGAGCGTCGAGGACTACCTGTACGCCACGGGCCAGCTCGCCCAGACCACCCTGCGCAGCGTGGCCGGGCAGGTCGAGCTCGACGAGCTGCTCAGCAACCGCGACCAGATCAACGCCGAGCTCCGCAAGATCCTCGACGAGCACACCGATCCGTGGGGTGTGGAGGTCAGCCAGGTGGAGGTCAAGCACATCGACCTGCCCGCCGAGATGCAGCGCGCGATGGCCCGTCAGGCCGAGGCCGAGCGGGAGCGCCGGGCCAAGATCATCAGCGCGGAGGGCGAGCTGCAAGCGTCCGCCAAGCTGTCCGAGGCCGCCCGGGTGCTGCACGCCTCCCCCGCAGCCCTCCAGCTCCGGTACCTTCAGACGCTCACGGAGATCAGCGCCGAGCACAACAGCACCGTGCTGTTCCCGATGCCGATCGACCTCGTCCGGCCCTTCGTGGAGGGGTTCGCCAAGGACGGCAGCACGATCATCCAGCCGCCCGATCCTGGCGCCTGAGCCCATGGACGCCTAGACGGGCGGGCTGCCCCATCCCCCGAGCGTCCCATGAGCCACCACGACACCGACGAGCCGACCCCAGAGCCCACCGCGTTCCAGGACTTCGCGCTCGACCCCGCGATCCTGCGCGCGCTCGACGACCTCGGGTTCGAGTCCCCCACCCCCGTCCAGGCCGCGTCCATCCCGCCCCTGCTGGAAGGGCGGGACGTGATCGGCCGCGCGCGGACCGGCTCCGGCAAGACCGCCGCCTACGCGCTCCCCATGCTCCAGTGCGTCGCCGACGCCCCCAAGGAGGCGGGCCCGGTCCTGGCCCTGGTGCTCGCCCCCACCCGCGAGCTCGCCCAGCAGGTCGCCTCCGCGATCGACGACCTCGGACGTCACCTCCGGATCCGTGCCACGGCCGTGTACGGAGGGGCCTCGTTCGTGCCGCAGCTCAAGGCGCTGGAGCGCGGCGCCACCATCGTCGTCGGCACCCCCGGCCGCACGCTCGACCACCTCAACCGGGGCTCACTCGACCTGTCCGGCACCCGCTTCCTCGTCCTCGACGAGGCGGACGAGATGCTCCGGATGGGCTTCCTCGACGACGTCGAGGCCATCCTCGCGGCCTGCCCCCGCTCCCGCCAGACCGCCCTGCTGTCGGCCACCATGCCCGACGACATCCGCCGCGTCGCCACCGGACACCTCCACGACCCGGTCGAGCTGTCCCTGGACGACGACGGCCCCCGCGTCGACCACATCGACCAGTCCTGGATGCGCGTGCCCCAGCGCCACAAGCTCGAGGCCCTGCACCGGGTGCTGCTCACCGGCCCCCCCGGCGCCACCGTCGTGTTCGCGCGCACCCGCATCGGCTGCGCCGAGGTCGCCGACGCCCTCGCCCAGATGGGGATCCCTGCGGACGCCCTGCACGGCGACCTCAACCAGGCCGGGCGCGATCGGGTGGTCGAGCGCTTGCGGGCGGGGGCCACCCGGGTGGTCGTCGCCACCGACGTCGCGGCCCGCGGGCTGGACGTCGATCACGTCAGCCGGGTGATCAACCTCGACCTGCCGCCCGACGTGGAGACCTACGTCCACCGGATCGGACGCACCGCCCGGGCCGGACGCGACGGCGAGGCGATCACCTTCGTCACCAGCGCGCAGCGCCGCCGCATCGGCGGGTTCGAGAAGGCCCTGGGCATCACGATCCGCAAGCTCGACGTGCCCGACGACCTCGCGATCGCCGTCCACCGTCAGGATCTGCTCCAGGAAGAGCTCGTGGAGGCCAGCAGTGGTCCGGCCATCGCCGAGGCCCACGGGTTCGCCAGCCGCCTCGTCGACGATGGGTGGTCCTTGCACGACCTCGCCGCCGCCGCCCTGGCCCGGCTCGCGGCCCTGCGCGACGTCGACCTGCGCGACCCCGACGCGCTCACGGTCGACGAGCCCCCGCCCCAGTCCCAGCCCCAGGCTCCCCACCACCAGGCCGTCCCCGACGAGCTTCACGTACGGGTGTTCTTCTCGATCGGCGACCGACAGGGCGTCCGTCCCGGCGATCTCGTCGGAGCGCTCGCGAACGAGGCCGGCCTGCCCGTGCCCGCGCTGGGCCGCATCGACATCCAGCACCGCAAGGCGTTCGTCAGCATGCCGCCCGAGATG
>JAUHWK010000568.1 GCA_030424555.1 bacterium
CCTAGACATGCCGTTTCCCGGCGGTGCGCGGTCCCAGCCGCCCCCTGCCACCGCGGAGCCTGATGGCTGCCAAGCCCGCCAACCCGCGCACCTCCCGCACGCCCACCGGTCGGACCCATCCGACCTGGTCCGACGCAGACCCTGCCGCCTTCCGCGCCCGCACCGCCGTCGAGCTGCTCTGCCGCGTGACCGGCCAACCCGACCTCGCCACCTGGCTGGACCTCGGAGACGGGTACACGCCGGAGGATGCGATCAAGGCGCTGGAGAAGAAGCGCCGCCAGCTGGAGCGCGACATGGCCGATCCGGCGGTCGCCCGCGAGGCCGAGCTGGTGTTCAACCACTGGGCCGACCTCCGCGCCGGCTTGGTCGCCCCTCCCGAGGCCCGGCGCCCGTCCAAGGCGGGCCGTCACGTCGATCACTACGCGGTGCTTGGGGTGCAGCCAACCGCCTCGTTCCTCGCGATCGAGCGGGCCTACCGTGCGCTGCTCAAGGACCGGCCGGACGATCGCCGGATCCAGAGCGCATGGCACCACCTGGGCGATCCCGGCCGTCGCGCCCAGTTCGACCGCGACCGCCGCCTCGGCGCCGTCCGCACCGTCCCCGACTCCCTGCGCAACGAGACCACCCACCACGACGTCGAGAAGTCGGTGTCCGGGCGTGTCGTGGCCGAGCTTCCCGGCCCCGAGGTGCGCGACGTTCACCTGGAAGGAGACGGCCCCACCGTTCGCTCGATCCCCGTGTTGGTGCGCGGCAACGGCGTCTGGCGTGCCCAGCTCGACGTCGACCACCCCTGCCTCACGACCACGCCCGAGGCGTCCGTCCGCATGGCCGACGGCCGGCACAGCATCGCCGTGCGGTTCGACCCGGCCTTCCTCACCCGCGCGGTCACCTCCTGCTCCGTCACGCTCACCGCCGCGCGGGAAACCCACGTGGTCACCTTCCGCGTGCACAAGGCCCCCGCGCGACGGATCCCCTGGAAGGAAGCGGTCCTCGCGCTGGGCGCCCTGTCCTTGCTTGGGGTAGGCTGGTTCCTCGGGCAGCAGACCACCGTCCGCGCCCCCGATCGCCTCCCCGCCTCCGAGGGACGCCTGTCCCAGATCGCCACGGTCTCCGACTGCTTCGATCCTGCCTCCGGTCCGACGCCCGCCTGGGTCGACATCCACGTCGACGGCCTCGGACGCCCCACCGGGTTCCATGCCGAGGGACCCACCCCACCCCGCGCCGATGCCTGTGTCCGGGACGCCCTGCGGCGCCTGGAGTTCCCCCCGACCGCCAACGGTCTCCCCGCCTTCCACCGCTACCGCCACGTCCCCCCGGAGGTCACCCCATGACCGCGACCGCCCCCCGCACCGACGAGCTGCTCGAGATCGCCGCCTCCGCGTTGGAGCAGGGCAATCCGGAGACCACGCTCCAGCTGTGTCGGGAGCTGCTGGCCTCGTTCCCGGAGCACGACGAGGCCCGCTTGCTGGAGGCGGAGGCGCTGCGCGATCTGCGCGACGCCGAGGAGGCGGAGTCCAGCTACCGCATGCTGCTCGCCCGCCAGCCCCACCACCCCGATGGCTGGTCCGGCATGGGACGCGCCCTGCTCGACCAGGGTCGGTTCGAGGAGGCCGCCGCCTGCTTTGCCCGCGCGATCCGCCGTCACCCGGGCCACGCCGAGGCGCACCACGGCCGCGCCATGCTCCGCGAGCGCCGCGGCGACCGGTCGGGGGCCGCCCGCGACTACGCCCGCGCTTGGCAGGGCTCCACCCGCTTCCCGCCGCCGCGTCCTGTCGACGACGACGCCCTGCGCGCCCTGCTCGCAGACGCCGCGATCGCCACCGACGACCCCGCCGTGGCAACCTGGGCCGCCACCCTGCCGATCGTGGTCGACGACGTCCCCACGCTCGATGTGTGCCACGCCTACGACCCGCCCGCCTCGCCGATCGATCTGCTCGGCCACCTCGCCGCCCCCCTCGGGGACGACCTCGATCTCGCCCGCCACGCCGGCTTCACCCCGTCGCTGGTGATCTACCGGCGCAACCTGGAGCGGTTCGCCTGGAACCGGGAGCAGCTGGTGGAGGCCCTGCGGGACACGGTCATCTCGCAGATCGAGGCGTGGATCGCCGGCGCGTCGATCGAGGCGTGATCCGTAGGCCGCGGTCCGGCCACGGTCTTGCGGAAGCTGCCTGCGGGCGCGCTTGCATGGTCGGCACGGGGTGTTAATCCCGCGCGGCTGACGGCACGCCGTCAACGACCTCGGGGCATTAGCTCAGTTGGGAGAGCGCAGCATTCGCATTGCTGAGGTCAGGGGTTCGACTCCCCTATGCTCCACCACCTCCGCACACCGACGCCCCGGCCATCGCGCCGGGGCGTCGTCGTCTACCCCCCGCCTTCCGGGGTTCGGTCCCCGCCCAGGACCCCCGGTCGCGGTCCCGCCCGTGAGGCGTCGTGCCGCAGCGCCCGTCCAAGCCCCCTGTCGCCGCCCCCCGTCCGGAGTTCCGGACCGGGTTTGCGCGCACCGAGGATGGCCACGAGCTGTACTGGCGCTCGATGGGACGGGGCACGCCCCTGGTGTGCTGCAACGGGGTGGGCGTCAGCACGTTCTTCTGGAAGTACGTCGCGCTGCA